>NZ_JAOTJD010000003.1:0-140007 GCF_042714595.1 Phenylobacterium ferrooxidans
GAGGATGACGGCGCCGGCCTCTTGCGCCCGGCGCACCATGCCGCCGTGCAGCCGCGCCACGTCGAGGTCTCCCGCCTCGGTCTCCAGCAGGGCGGTGGCGACAGCCTGTGGCCTCAGGATCGGCGCCTGCCTCAAGGCCCCCTCACGGCCAAGCCGGCGCAGGGCGGCGACCCCAGCGCTCCTGCGGGCGAAGTCGTCCAGGCGGTCCGTCTGGTCGGCGCGGGCGATGTGCAGCACCGGTCGCGGGCTCAGCAGGCGCCCGGCGAAGCCGCGCGGCGGGCCCTCGAAGAACCCGCGGCTGGCGGCGGTCAGGGGCCAGACCGCAGGGCCGGCATAGGAGGGGATGTACATCGCCGCCGAGCGGCCAGTGGTGTGGTAGCCGAGCTGCGGCTCCTGCTCCACCAGGGCCACCCGGAGCTCGCCGGCGAGTTGGGCGGCTAGCCCCGCGCCGGCGATGCCGCCCCCCAGCACCACCACGTCGAAGCCCTTTCGCGAGGGACAGGCGCTCATGCCGCGGGGGCCCAGTCGACGCCCGCCCGGCCGTGCAGATAGCCGTTGACCAGGGGCCCTGGCGGCCCGGCTTCGCGAATCCGGGCCGCCAGGTCCTGGGGCGAGAGCCGCCCCTGGCTGAAGCCCCGGAAGGCCGCGATCACCTTGAGCATGTCCCCGGTGTGGGGCGACAGGCGCAGGGCTCCGACCCCGGCCGCGCGCAACTCGGCGATCGGCAGGTCGGCCACCTGCGTCCCATGGGACAGGGTCTGGACGCCGTTCACCGCCAGGAAGTCCTGACCCTCCAGGGTCCGCACCGCGAGACCATCGGGATCGCGGTCGCAGACCAGCTGGCAGGAGTCCTTGTGCAGCCCCCGCACCCGGGCGTGGTAGCAGCGCCCCGACAGGGCGAGGGGCAGGCGCCCATAGGCGAAGAGCTCGATCTCCAGCCCGGGGCAGGCCTGGGCCAGGCGGCCGATAGCCGGCAGCGACAGCTCGACATTGGGGCACAGGCGGACGCAGCCACGAGCCATCAGCTCGCGCGCGGCGGCCTCGTTGTAGATGTTGAGCAGGGGCCCGGCCACGAAGGCCGCGCGGGGGGGGCGGTGGGCCAGGGCCGAGACGTCGTTGATCTCCACCAGGCCCTCGCCGCCGGCCAGCTGCGCGACGCCGCGGCGGTCACGGGGGGTCGTGGGCAGGGCCTGGGTCGACCAGACCACCGTCTTGCCGGCGCGCGTCAGCCGCTCGGCCGCCTCGGCCAGAGGCCCGGAGATGAAGGGCTCGCGCTTTCCACAGACCACCTCGCCCAGATAGACGCGGTCGAGATCGCTCTCCTCGGCGACAGCCGCGTAGAAGTCGGCGATGCGCTCGGCGGACCAGTTGAACAGCAGCGGGCCCAGGACGATCTCGATGTGGGCGTCGCTCATCGCCAGGCCTTCCGATAGGCGCCGGCGGTCTCCCGGCCGCCCTCGGCCAAGCCTGTGAGGCGCGCTTCGTAGGGGGCGGTGGTCTCGCCGCGGTCCAGGGCGTCGAGGGCGGCGCGGAAGGCTCCCGCCACCCGGGCCACATAGGCCTTTCCGCGCTGACGGCCCTCGATCTTCACCGCCCGGACCCCGGCGGTCCGCAGTTCCGCCAGCAGGGCCATGGCGTTGAGGCTGGTGGGGTCTTCGAAGAGGTGGGACGCGGTCCCCTCGGCCTCGAAGCGGCCCTTGCAGAGGGTTGGATAGCCGGCGGCCGTTCCCGGCGCGACCTGGTCGATCATGAAGCCCCCGAGGCGCGGGGTCAGTAGTCCGTCGGTCTCCTCCAGGGAGACGGCTTCGGGCGGTGAGCAAACCCCGGCCAGGTTGGGGGATTTGCCGGTGGCGTAGGAGGACAGGGCGCAGCGCCCCTCGGCCATGACGCAGAGCCCGCCATAGACAAAGGCCTCCACCTCCACATCGGTCTCGCGCACCAGGGCGGCGATCTCCGGCGCGGACAGGACGCGGGGCAGGACCACCCGCTTCACGCCATAGGCCTGGGCGTAGAAGGCGATGGCCTCGGCCGTGCCGGCGGCGGCCTGGACCGACAGATGCAGCCTCAGGCCGGGATGCTGGGCGTGGGCGTAGGCCAGCACCCCCAGGTCGGCGACGATGATGGCGTCGGCCCCCGCGGCCGCGGCGCTGTCCACCGAGGCCCGCCAGGCGTCGACCTCGCCGGCGCGGGCGAAGGTGTTGACCGCCACCAGCACCTTGGCGCCGCGATCATGAGCCCATGCGGCGGCCGCCTTCAGTTCAGCGGGGGAAAAGTTCAGGCCGGGGAAGTTGCGGGCGTTGGTCTCATCGCGCAGGCCGCAATAGACGCTGTCGGCGCCGGCTTCGATAGCCGCCCGAAGCATGGCCGGCGAGCCGGCCGGGCAGACGAGTTCGATCGATCCCATCAGGCCCACGCAGCCCTGGCGCTGGCGGCCGTGCGGGCGAAGCGGACGGCTTCGTTGGCCATCTGGCTGGCTGGCCCCGACAGGCCCAGCAGGTCGGCGAGGGTCAGTTCGGCGGCCTCCAGGGTGTTGTGCAGGGCCATCACCGCCTCGATGTCGCCGCTCACCCGGATCGCCCTGGAAAAGAACGCGGCGTCGGCGTCCACGGAGCCGTCGAACAATCCCAACAGGGCGCCGAGCGGGCCCTCGATCCGCGCGACCCAGGGCGAGCGGTCGTCGCGCCGGCGGACCTGGACTCCCGCCGAGGCGCCCTGCGGAGCGAGCCGGAAGGCCACCGGAGATCCGTCGGGGACAATCAGGAAAGCCGCCTCGCCAAAGGCGCCCAGCCGCTCAAAGACCTCGGGCCGCCGCCGAGCCAGCCGCCGCAGGGCCGCACTCAGCACCCACTCGGCCGGTGGTCGCAAGGTCATCAGCAGCTCGGCGGCGTCGCCCTGTCGTCGGGCTCGGAGCCTGTGTCTCGTACGCATGAGCGGAACCTCTTCGGCCACCAACTTGGCGCGCGTCCTGCGGCGCGGGGAACGGCCCAATGGCCGCCGCACCCGCGGAACTTGCTCAAGTCAGGCTTTGCCGATCATCAAGCGGGATGACCTTGCCGGGATTGAGGATGCCGCGCGGGTCCAGGGCCGTCTTCAGCGTGCGCATCAGGGCGAGCTCCGCAGGGTTGCGGGAATAGGCGAGGTAGGGGCGCTTCTGCAGGCCGATCCCGTGCTCAGCGGAGATCGAGCCGGCGCGGGCGCGAAGCGGCCCATAGACCATCTCCTCGATCTCCGAGCGGGTGTCAGGTTCGACGACGCCAATGATCAGGTGCAGGTTGCCGTCGCCCAGATGGCCGAAGACGGTCATCCCCGCCTGTGGCCAACGGGCGGCCAGCGCGCCGCGGACCTCGGCGACATAGGCTTCCATCGCCGCGATGGGCAGGCTGACGTCGAAGGTGATGATGGGACCGTTGCGGGCGGTCTGGGCGACGTCGTCCCGCAGGGCCCACATGCGGTCCCGCTCGGCCTGGGACTTGGCGATAGCCGCGTCGGCCACGAGGCCGCTCTCGAGAGCGTCGGTCAGCACCTGTTCGAACCGCGCGGCGTCGCGGATCAGATCCGGCCCCAGGGCCTCCACCAGCACGTAATAGGCGTGGCCTGCGGGCAGGATGGGGCGGCCCGCCGCCGGTGGGGTGGTGACGAGGTCATAGAAGGCCGGCCACATCACCTCGAAGGCCGACAGCGAGCCGGCCAGAGACGACTCCAGGGACCGCAGCAGGGGCGACAGGGCCTCGAACCGATCCACGGCCAGCCAGGCCGTTTCCTGCGACACCGGCCTGGGGCGCAGCCGGAACACCGCACGGGTCACCACCCCCAGGGTGCCCTCCGATCCGATGAAGAGCTGCTTGAGATCGTAGCCGGCGTTGTTCTTGATCAAATGGTTGAGGGAGGAGATCACCGTCCCGTCGGCCAGCACCGCTTCCAGGCCCAGGACGGAGTCCCGCGTCATGCCGTAGCGGAGCACCCGGTTGCCGCCGGCATTGGTGGAGACGACACCACCGATGGTGGCCGAGCCCCGCGCCCCCAGGTCCACCGGCAGGAACAGGTCCTCCGCGGTCGCCGCGGCGCAGGCGGCCTCAAGGACGCAACCGGCCTGGACAGTCATGGTGGCGCCGAGCGGGTCGATCTCCTCGACCGCGGTCATGCGGTCGAGGCTGAGCGCCAGAGCGCCTTCGGCGAAGGCGCCGTCCACCAGGCCCGTGCGCCCGCCCCAAGGGACCACGGCCGCACCGGCGGCGTGGGCCAGGCGCAGGATCCCCGACACCTCCTGAGTGGTGGCGGGCCGCAGGATCGCCCGCGGCGCGCCCAGCCGGGTCCAGGAACTGAAGGCCCATCCGGTCGCCTCCGCGCCGGTCAGTATGTGCTCGGCGCCCAGCAGCGCCTCAAGGTCGGCCAGCAAGGTATCCATTCCGCCTCCCGGGGGGTTCGGCGGCAGTCTCCTCTCACCTGGGCGAGGTCCGAATGATCAGAATCAAATGGACGCGCCCTCCGCGCGGGTCATGCGACATGCGGCGGCGTGCGGCGGCCCTGGGGTGTCGCACCCTCGGGCAGACATCAAGGGGCCCTTTGACGGCGGGCAAGGGAGCTTGGCGGAGGCCGGGATAGGCTCGCATGGTCATCAAAGGAGGCCACATGCCTGCCACCACCTTCCCCACGACTCTCAACCGTCACCGGACGCTCTGCGCCCTGGCGACCGGCCTGATCGCCAGCGCGGCCGCCCTAGGCTTCGCGCCGGCGGCCCAAGCGCAGGGCCAGGATTTGTCCACCGTGACCGTCACCCGGGCGCCCACCAGGGAGGCGATCAGCATTCGCGGCAAGGCCAAGGTCGCCGTTCGCCACGAGGTCCGCCTGGCCGCCGGCCGCGTCTGCCGCAACGCCTTCCTCAATCGCGAACTGGACGCCTACGACGTCAACTGGTGCAGCCGCGCCTCGGCGGACAAGGCCATGACCCGCTACAGGGCCATCGTGAGACACAACCGGCGCGCAGGCGGTGAGTACGCTGACCTGTCGATGAGGATCGTGCTCTCGGCCAAGTGACGTCTCGGCGGAATTCGGAGATGAGCCAGACCGAGCGGCGAATATTCGCCAGCGCCGACGGCCTGATCCTGGCCGCGGACGCCGTGGGGCCTCCCGATGGCCCCGCGGCGCTGCTGGCCCACGGCGGCGGACAGACGCGGCATTCCTGGTCGGGAGCCGCGAAAGACCTCGCCGCCCGCGGATGGCGCGTCGTCACGCTGGATCTTCGCGGCCACGGGGATAGCCAGTGGTCGCCCGAGGGCGACTACCGGCTGGAGCGGTTCGCCGAGGATCTGGTCTGCGTCGCCGATCAACTGGGCGGCAAACCGGCTCTCGTGGGCGCATCCCTTGGAGGTCTGGCTGGCCTCTACGCCGAGGCCTGGATCGCCCCGGGGAGTTTCTCCTCGTTGACCTTGGTGGATATCACTCCGGACATGGACGCTTCGGGCGTCGCCAAGATCATGGGTTTCATGGGGGCTCACCTGAAGGACGGGTTCGAGAGCCCCGAAGCGGCGGCGGAGGCTATCGCCGCCTATCTGCCGAACCGCCCGCGCTCCGGCGACCTTTCGGGTTTGACCAAGAATCTGCGCCTGCGGCCGGACGGACGCTACCGCTGGCACTGGGATCCCCGCTTCGTCGCCAGCGCCCAGGAGGAGCACGAACGCGGCCCCCGGCGCGACATGGACGAACAGGTGCGCCGGCTCAAGCTGCCGATGCATCTCATCCGCGGGCGCATGAGCGAGCTGGTCAGCGAGGACGCGGCCAAGGCCTTCCTGGCGCTCGCGCCTCACACCGCGTTCAGCGACGTCGCCGGCGCGGGTCACATGGTGTCGGGCGACCGGAACGACGCCTTCAATCTAGCGCTGACGACCTTTCTCGGCGCCCATCGCGGAGCCTGAACGAAATGTCGGTGGAACAGGAGCGGCCGCGATCGCGCAGGAAAATGCGCTCAAGGCCAAGGGGCCCGGCCAAGACGGACCAGCGGCGCTGCAAGGGCGAGGCGACGCGGCGGCGAATTCTCGACGCCGCCATGCTCATCGTTGCGCAGGAGGGCTATCACGCCGCGACCCATCAGCGGATCGCCCGGGCCGCCGGCCTGGTCCGGACCGCGATCAACTATCACTTTCCCGACCCAGACCAGCTCTCGGAGGCCCTGGTCCTGCACCTGCACCGGCTAAGGGCCGAGCGGGTGGCGGCGACGGTTGGCGCGCCGGAGGTAAGCAACTCCCACAGCTCGGCCATCGAGGCCTATTGGGCGCTACTGCGCGAAACGCCCTTCGTCGCGATGGCCGAGCTTGAATGCTGCGCCCGCACCGATCACGACCTGCGCGCCCGCTTGGCGGCTGCCCGATGTTCGTCGGCGCTGGACGGAGACCAGAGGCCCGCCGTTGATCCACCGGCGGGCGTTGGGCCGAACCTCGATCGCCTGAGCGTGTACCTGCTAGAGGGCCTGGCGCGAGGCGTGGGCCATGGGGGAGGGGGGTTCCTGGAGCGGCGCGTTCTCGGCATTCTGAAGCGTGCCGCAGAGGAGGCGCGGGAGCTGGAGCCCCTTCGCGGCTAGCCTTTCTGACCCGCCGGGCTTACCGATGGGGCCCTCCGCATCGACGCGAACCAAGGTCGGTCTCTTCAAGTCGAGCACGGCCTCGAAGCCTGCGGTCGAGGCGTCGGTGACACCCACGCCGCGTGCTCTCGGCGCCTTTATAATGCGGGGCGAGTCTCCGGCGCCGCCCCTGGTCAAGCGCGGGGCCAGCGCAGCGCCCGTCCGGCCGTCGGTCAGCGTGATCTCGGCGCCGCCCCTGTGTCACCAATGAACTTGGCAGGTCGGCTCGGCTGGGCCGAGGAGGCCCCGACGGTCAGGACAGTGGCCATCGCGAGCGCCTTGATCACAGGCCGCAATCAAACGGCGTTGAGGGGGATCTTCAGATAGCGGACCCCGTTGGCTTCCGGGTCGGGCAGATGGCCGCCACGCATGTTGACCTGCACCGAGGGCAGGATAAGCCGCGGCACGCCGAGGGTCTTGTCGCGCGCCTCGCGCAGCGCCACGAACGCGGCCTCGCTGATCCCGGCATGGACATGAACGTTTTCGCGGCGCTGCTCGCCGATCGTCGTCTCCCAGGCGAACTCCGTGCGCTCCGGCGCCTTGTAGTCATGGCACAGGAACACCCGGGTGGCGTCGGGCAGGGTCAAGAGCCGTTGGATCGACCGGTAGAGGGTCGCTGCATCTCCGCCGGGGAAGTCGCACCGGGCGGTGCCATAGTCGGGCATGAACAGGGTGTCGCCGACGAAGACCGTATCGCCAATCACATAGGCCATGCAGGCCGGCGTGTGGCCGGGCACATGCAAGGCGATGGCCTGGAGCGCGCCAATGGCGAACGCCTCGCCGTCCTGAAAGAGATGGTCGAACTGCCGACCGTCGCGCGCAAAATCGGAACCGACATTGAAGAGGGCGCCAAACGTCTGCTGGACCCGGACAATTTCCTCGCCGATGGCCAGTTGGCCGCCCAGGGCCGCCTGAAGGTAAGGCGCGGCTGAGAGGTGATCGGCATGGGCGTGGGTTTCCAGCTGCCAGACCACCTCCAATCCCTCAGCTCGAACATAGTCGATCACGGCGTCCGCCGAGCCGTGCGAGGTTCGACCCGAGGCCGGATCATAGTCGAGGACGCTGTCGATGATGGCGCAGGCCTTCGAGCCCGGATCGCGCACGACATAGCTCACCGTAAAGGTCGCCTCGTCGAAAAAGGCCTTCACCTGCGGGCGCAGGGCCGCGTCGGCCCGTGCGGCGTCGATCTTCGCGACAGCGGAGACGGCGACGGAGTCGGGTGGGGCGGTCGGATCGCGCATGGCGTAACTCTCAGGTTGCACTGTCAGGCAATAACATATATGCGAATATATGCAGATACAAGCCTGATCGGTGTTCGCCGCCATGACCGTCTATGAGATCGTTTCGGCTCTGATGAGCGGCCTTGTGGTCGGCGCTCTGCTGGGGCTGTTCGGCGGCGGCGGCTCGGTGCTGGCGACGCCGCTCCTGCTCTATGTCGTGGGTATCGACGATCCCCATGTGGCGATCGGCACCTCGGCCGCGGCTGTCGCCGTCAATGCGGCGATCAGCCTGCTGGGCCACGGCCGGGGCGGGCGGGTCAAATGGCCCTGCGCGACGGTGTTCGCGGGCGCGGGCCTCCTGGGATCCTTCCTCGGCTCAAGCCTCGCCAAGGCGGTCGATGGCCAGCGCCTGCTGCTGTTCTTCGCCGCGGCGATGGCGGCCATCGCATTGTCGATGCTGCGACGGCCAAAGTCGGACGGTGATCCAGACGTCCACATCACCTTGCCGCTGATAATGAAGCTCGCCCCGCTGGGCGTGCTGACGGGCGTCGCCGCGGGCTTCTTCGGGATCGGCGGCGGCTTCCTGATCGTGCCGGGCCTGATGGCCGCAACCGGGATGACCCTGGCCAACGCCGCAGCATCCTCGCTGCTCTCGGTGTCGGTGTTTGGGGCGGCGACCTCCCTGAACTACGCGGTCTCTGGCCAGGTGAACTGGCCGATCGCCCTGCTCTTTATTCTAGGGGGCCTGGGCGGCGGCGCCTTGGGGGTCCGCGGTGCGGGCCTGCTGGCGGGCCACGTCGTTCTCGCACGGCGCCTGTTCGCCGGCCTGGTCCTGCTTGTCGCCGCCTATGTGGCCTGGCGCGCGCTGGCGGCATAGACGAGCCCAGACATCCAGGCGAGGCGGCGCAGGGCGCGTCAAGAAGTCCGCGCAGCGTCTGGATGCCGCTATGGATATCTGGGAAGACTGGTGACCGGTGAGCGTGGCCGAAAGCGCGCAAAGTAAGAAGCACGCCACGCGAAGGACTTGCGAAAATGACGAACGGCCCCACCAAGCTCGACCTGTTCAAAGGCAAGATCGCGGGCGAGATCGGCGCGGCGATGTCGGTTTCACTGGCGGTGCTCGGAGATCGCCTGGGGCTCTATAAGGCGCTGGCCGCGGCCGGGCCCTGCACCTCGGCCGAACTGGCCGAGACGGCCGGCGTCAACGAGCGCAACGTGCGGGAGTGGCTCGCGGCCCAGGCGGCGTCCGGCTACGTTGACTACGACGATGCTGATGGCCGGTTTGGGCTCAACGCCGAGCAGAGGGCGGTGTTGGTCGACGAGGACGGGCCAGCCTACATGGGCGGCGGGTTCGAACTCGCGGCCGCGATGTTCCTCGACGAGCCAAAAGTGGCGCAAGCCTTCCGGAGCGGCCTTGGGCTGGGCTGGCACGAGCGCTGCGGCTGCCTTTTCCGCGGCACGGAGCGCTTCTTCCGACCCGGCCGCGCGGCCAACCTGCTCGAAGTCTGGCTCCCGGCGTTAGAGGGCGTGGAAGCCAAGTTGAAGGCGGGCGCGCGTGTCGCCGACGTGGGATGCGGGCACGGTGGGGCCGTTATCATGATGGCCCAGGCATTCCCGAACGCCTATTTCGTCGGCTTCGATTACCACGGCCCCTCAGTCGAACATGCGCGCGCTGCAGCGGAGGCCGCAGGGGTGGCGGGGCGAGTCCGCTTCGAGCAAGCCGCGGCCAAGGACTTCGGCGAAGGCGGGGAATTCGACCTCATCACCATGTTCGACGCGCTCCACGACATGGGCGACCCGGTGGGCACGGCCCATCATATGCGCTCGCGCCTGACGGCGGACGGAACCTGCATGCTGGTGGAACCGAACGCCGCCGACAGCCTGTCGGAGAACCTCAAGAATCCATTCAGCCGGATCATGTACTCGGCCTCGACGATGATTTGCACGCCGGTGTCGATGAGCCAGGAGGTCGGGCTGGCGCTGGGCGCCGCGGCCGGACCGGGGCGGCTGACCGAGGTCGCCAGGCAGGCTGGCTTCACCCGAGTGCGCCGCGTCGCCGACGAGTCACCCAGCCTCGTTCTGGAACTGAAGCTCTGAATGCTAACCGCCGACGAACAGGCGCAGGTTGGTCGCCGCCCTATGCTAACGGGCCCCTTCGGGCGTGTGGAGGTCTGACTGAATGAGCAACCCGGGTGTCGAGCTATGGGATCAGCGCTACGCCGGAGAGACTTACCTCTTCGGTGAGCGCCCCAATGCGTTCCTGTCGCGCCAGACGCAGCGGCTGCAAGGTCGCCGCCGGGCGCTTGCGGTGGCCGACGGAGAGGGGCGCAATGGGGTCTGGCTGGCCGAGCAGGGCCTGGAGGTGGTGTCGCTTGATGGTTCGGGCGCCGCCCAGCGCAAGGCGCGCAGGCTAGCCGAGCAGCGCGGCGTCGAACTGCAGCTTGAGCTTGCCGACCTGGAAACGTGGTCCTGGCCGACCGAGTCCTTCGACGTCGTCGCCGCCATCTTCATTCAGTTCGCCGGCCCTGATCTGCGCTCGCGCCTATTCGCAGGCATGCGGCAGGCGCTGGCGCCGGGGGGATTGTTGCTCCTCGAAGGCTATCGGCCAGAGCAGCTGGGCTACCGCACGGGCGGGCCCCCGATCGTCGAGAACCTCTATACCGAAGACCTGCTTCGAGAGGCTTTCGCAGGCTTGCAGATCCTTGAGCTGACCTCCTACGACGCGGTGATCGAAGAGGGGACGGGTCATTCGGGCATGTCAGCCTTGATAGACCTCGTCGCCCGCCAGCCAGGCTGATGCTATGAGCTAGGCCCCAAGGCGCAGCCGGCGCCGAATTCAGACCTCACTCAGCGCGACTTGACGGCACGCGCTATTGGGCCCCGGCGGGCTGGCCTCGATAAATCTCGCAAAGCGCGTCCAGCACCCGCACGGCCGCCGGATCGTCCAGTCGATAGTAGATCGTCTGGGCTTGGCGCCGGGTGGCCACCAGGCCTTCGGCGCGCATCTTGGCCAGGTGCTGCGACGCGGCCGATTGGGCCAATTTCGCATGCTCTGCCAGGACGCCGACCGACGCTTCGCCCTCGACGAGCCGGCAAAGCAGCAACAGCCGCTGTTCGCTGGCCAGCAGCTTCAACAGGCGCGCCGCCGACTGGGCGCTATCGGCCAGTTCGGAAAGCTCGGAGGAAGGGCGGACGGCAAGGGCGGCGTTCATCTGCTTAATGTAGAACATACGCATGTTAGATCAAGGAGCCCGCGGAGGGGGCGGCCGCTCACGCCGCCCTCTTGGGGAGCGCCACACCGTCGTCCCGCAGCACCACGTAGATCGCCGGAATGACAAGGACGGTCAGCAGCGTGGAGGAGGCGAGACCAAACAGCAGCGAGATCGCCAGTCCCTGGAAGATGGGATCGGTGAGGATCACCGCCGCCCCGATCATGGCCGCCGCCGCGGTGAGCACGATCGGTTTGAAGCGGATGGCGCCTGCCTCCAACAGGACCTCGCGCAAGGGACGATCGCCGGTCTGGCTGTGGCGGATGAAGTCCACCAGCAGGATCGAGTTTCGCACGATGATGCCGGCCAGGGCGATGAAGCCGATCATCGAGGTGGCGGTGAACGGCGCCCGGAACAGGATATGGCCGATGACGATGCCCACCAGGGTGAGTGGAATTGGCGTCAGGATAACCAACGGCAGGCGGAAGCTTTTGAATTGGGCGACCACCAGGACATAGATGCCCAGGATCGCGACCCCGAAGGCGCCGCCCATGTCGCGGAAGGTCACCCAGGTGATCTCCCACTCGCCATCCCACAGCAGGGTCGGCCGGCTCTCGTCGTCCGGCTGGCCATGCATGCGGATGTCCGGCTTGAGGCCGGGCTTCCAGTCCGCGGTCCTGAGCGCCTTGTCGACGGCGATCATGCCGTAGATGGGCGCCTCATAGGCGCCGGCGAGCTCACCCATGATCATGTCCACGTCGCGCCCGTCCCGGCGGAAGATATGGGTCGAGCCCGGCTCGCTGGACGCTGTGGCGACCTCGCCCAGCGAGACCAGGCGCCCGCCGCCCGGGCCTTGCGACACGGCCACCGGCATGGCGGCCAGGCCCTCACCCCAGCTGCGCGCCGCTTGCGGCAGGCGAACGGAAATCTCCAACGGATCGCGGCCTTCGCCCCGATGGGCGTAGCCGACCACCTGGCCGCCCAAAGCGGCGGCGACGGAATCGTAGACGTCGCGGTCGCTGACCTTCAGAGCTTCGAGCCGATCGCGGTCCGGGACCAGGCGCAGGCCAGGGCGGGGCTGGCCATAGCTGTCATCGATATCGACGATGTAGGGGACCGAGCGGAAAGTGGCCTTCACCTGCTCTGCGACGGCGCGCCGGGTCTTGGCGTCTGGGCCATAGATCTCGGCCAGCAGAGTCGCCATGACCGGCGGCCCGGGGGGCGCTTCCACGACCTTGATCGCCGCACCGGCGGGCAGGGCCACCTTGGCCAGCTTCTGGCGCAAATCCAGCGCGATGGCGTGGCTTGAGCGGTGGCGCTCGCCCTTCTCGGCCAGGGCGACGGAAAGGTCGCCCATCTCGGGCTTGTTGCGCAGGTAGTAGTGACGCACCAGGCCGTTGAAGTTGAACGGGGAGGCGGTCCCCGCATAGGCGTCAATGGCGACGACCTCCGGAAGGTCGCGCGCAATCATGGCCGCGTCGGCTAGAGCCCTCTGTGTCCCCTCCAACGACGTGCCTTCCGGCATGTCGAGCACCACCTGTAGCTCCGACTTGTTGTCGAAGGGCAGCAGCTTCACCGTCACGGTCCTGGTCGCGAACATGGCGCAGGCGACGAGGGTGGCGAGACCGACCGCGATCAGGAAGGTCCAGGCCGACCTGCGGGTGGCGATCACCCGACCGGCGACCTCGCGGTAGAGCGCGCCAAGCCTGCCTTCATCGTGGTGTGCGTCGCCGGTCGCGAGAGTCTTGCGCGCGAAACGCACCATCAGCCAGGGCGCGATGACCACGGCGACGAAGAAGGAGAACACCATCGCCGCCGAGGCGTTGACCGGGATCGGCGCCATGTAAGGGCCCATCAGTCCGGAGACGAACAACATCGGCAGCAGGGCGGTGACGACGGTCAAGGTGGCGACCACGGTCGGATTGCCGACCTCGGCCACCGCGTCCACCGCGGCGTCGACCCGGCTTCTGCCGTCCGCCATGGCCCAATGGCGTGCGATGTTCTCGATCATGACGATGGCGTCGTCGACGAGGATGCCGATCGAGAAGATCAGGGCGAACAGGCTGACGCGGTTGATCGTGTAGCCGAGCAGGTTGGAGGCGAAGAGCGTCAGCAGGATGGTGGTCGGAATGACCACGGCGGTGACGCCGGCTTCGCGCCAGCCGATGGCGAAGCCGATCAGGATGACGATCGACACCGTCGCCAGTCCAAGATGGAACAAGAGCTCGTTGGCCTTCTCGTTGGCCGTCGCGCCATAGTCGCGGGTCACAGCCACGCTCAGGCTGTCGGGCAACAATGACCCCTTCAGGGCGTCAACCCGCGCCAGCACGGCCTGCGAAACCACCACGGCGTTGGAGCCCCTGCGCTTGGCGATGGCCAGGCTGACGGCCGGAGCCTCGCTCCAACTCCCCCCGTCGCGCGCATAGCGCCAGGCGCGCGCCTGATCTTCGCGCGGCGCCTCGATGACCTGGGCGACATCGCGGACATAGACGCTCTCGCCCTTGGCGGAGGGCAGGGCAAGCAGACCGATCTGGGTTGCGTTGGCGAGGGTTCGCCCGGCCGTCACGTCGACAGCCTCCCCGCCGTTGCGCACCTGACCGGCCGGGAAGGCGCGGTTGGCCTGGCGGATCGTGTCCATCAGGGCGCCCAGCGACACGCCGTGCTGCGCCAGCCTGGCCGGATCGGGCTCGACGCGGATCTCCTGCGGACGGCCGCCGACAATGAAGGTCAGGCCGACATTGTCGACCTTGGCGACCTCTGTCCGCAGTTTGCCGGCCAGTTCATGGAGCGCCTGGTCGGTCCATTGGCCGGCGGCGCCCGGCTTGGGCGACAGGGTCAGCACCAGGCTGGGCACGTCATTGATGCCGCGGGTCTGGATAAGCGGCTCGGCGATGCCGGCCGGGATACGATCGTAATTGGCGCGGATCTTCTCGTGGATGCGCACCGCCGCGGCGTCCGGGTCGGTCCCGACGTCGAAGCGCGCGGTGACCATGATCTGGTTATCGTCGGCGAAGGTGTAGACGTGCTCGACGCCGGTCACGCTCTTGACGATGGTCTCCAGCGGTTTGCCGACCAGCTCCACGGCGTCCGGCGCCCGCAGGCCAGGCGCGGCGACCATGATGTCGACCATGGGCACGCTGATCTGCGGCTCCTCCTCGCGGGGGATCGAAACGAGGGCCAGCAGGCCGACGGCGATCGCCGCCAGCAGGAAGAGCGGTGTCAGGGGCGAGCCGATGGTCGCCTTGGTCAATCGTCCGGAGATGCCGAGGTTCATTGGGCGCTTCCGGCGGGGGTCAGGACGTCGCCGGCCCGAAGACCCGACAGCACTTCGACCGTGTCGGCCGCAGGGCCAGCCGTGGTTTGAACAGGTGTTTCCGAGATCGTGTTATCCGCGCGGACCAGCCTCGCATAATCGACGCCAAATCGCGTGACGACATAGCGGCGTGGAACGACCAAGGCTTGGCGCGAACCAATCTGGATCTGGGCGCGCACGCGCTGACCGATCAGGTCCTGCGGCAGGCCGGGGGCGGAGACGTCGGCGGTCACCTGTCCGCCCGTGACCGAGGGATAGACTTGGGTGATCGCGCCTCGGGTGGCGACGCCTCGCAGGTCCTCGGCCGCCAGCTGGACGACGTCGCCGACCTTGAGCGCGCGGGCTTGGCCCTCTGGCAATTCGATGCGTACGACCATCGGACCCGCCGTGATCTTGGCCAGGGTCTGGCCCGGCATCACCACCGAGCCGACCGGCACGTCGGCGACCAGAACACGGCCGGCGGCGGGCGCCAGGATCGAGCCTTGGGCGCCGAGTTCCGCGCTCGCGCCCCGCTGCGCGCGCGCCGCCGCTAGATTGGCGTTGGCGGCTTTTGCTTGAGCCTCGACCTGGTCAAGGCGGGCCTTGGCGTAGACGCCATGAGTGAAGAGGTCGCGCGTGCGACCCAGGTCCGCGTTGGCGCGCGCGGCCTCGGCGGAGGCGGCCGTGACCTGGGCGTCGAAGGCCCCGGTCTGCAGGGCAAGGCGGTCGTCTTTCACCCGTCCAATGACCTGGCCCTGCCGGACCAGGTCACCTTCCTTGACGGTCAGGCTGACCAGCACGCCGGAAATTCGAGCGCGGGCCTCGGCCATGTCGCGGGTGGTCAGGGTCCCGGGCACGGGTTTGAGGTCAGGGACCGTCTGGGCCCGCAAGATCAGGCGTCCCGCCGTCGGCGCGGTCTGCGCCGCGGGGACGGTCGGCTTGGACTCACCGCAGGCGCTCAGCAGCAAGGTCGCGCCAAGGGCGCTGATCAGATACGGCCGCGACGCCATGGTTCGCCTCCCTGTGTGTTGTATGGCCTAGGATCAGCGGCCGACGGTCGGCAGACCAGCAGCCTTCCAGGCCGCAAGCCCGCCGTCCAGATGGGTTTCAATGGCCTGATTGGCCTTGCGGCACTTGTCGACGGCCATGGCCGAGCGTTTGCCGCCGGCGCACTGCAGGACAATCGTCTTGCCCGCTGCATCAGGCAGCGCAGCCGGATTGAAGGTCGATAGCGGCACGTTGAGCGCGCCGGCGATCTGCTCGGCGGCGAACTCGTCGGGCTCGCGGACGTCGATCAGCAGGATCTCTTGGGCGTCGAGGCCGGCTTTCACCTGAGCGGGGGTGAGATCCTTGGTCTTGGGGGCGCTAAACATGGGCGGGCTCCTTAGGGTTGGGTGCGATCAGGGATCGTGCAGAAGAGACTCGAGAGGGTTTCGACCAGGGCGCGGGCCTGACCGCTCTGCAGGCCGTAGTAGATGGTCTGGCCATCGCGCCGGGCGGCCACCACGCCATCGCGGCGCAGCAGGCCCAGATGCTGTGAGGCCAGGGTCTCACGCACCCCCAGCCGTTGGGCGAGGGCGCCCACCGACTGCTCACCATCGATCAGCGAGCAGACGATCATCAGCCGGTGCGGATTGGCCAGCGCCTTGAGCAAGGCGCAGGCGTCGTCCGCGGAGGCCATCATCGTGGTGACGTCAAAATTCATAGTTGCGTATATGCGACTATTCACATATTCCGTCAAGCGATCGAGTTCGCACCCTAGGTCCGGCCACGACGCGGGGGTGTGATGAATGTCAAAGTCAATCGTCCCGGTTGAGCGGACCCTGCCGCTGGTCATCGACCGTCTCTGGAGGAAGCCCGAAATGGCCAAGCCACGCATTGTCATCCTGGGCGCCGGACTGGGCGGCGCGATCGCGGCCTTCGAGGTCAAGGACGCGGTCGGCGACAGGGCCGAGGTCAGCGTGGTGTCGCAGGGCGACACCTTCCACTTCGTGCCCTCCAATCCCTGGGTGGCGGTCCACTGGCGTAAGCGCGACGCCATCGAGGTCAAGCTGCCACCGGTGTTCAAGAAGAAGGGCGTGAGCTTCTCCGGCGTCGGCGCCAAGCGGGTCGATCCCGGCGCCAACCAGGTCGAACTCAACGACGGCGTGGTGGTCGACTACGACTATCTGGTCATCGCCACCGGCCCGGAACTGGCCTTCGATGAGATTCCCGGCCTTGGCCCGCACGACGGGTTCACCCAGTCGATCTGCCATGTCGATCATGCTGTCGCGGCAAGCCAGGCCTTCGACCGTTTCGTGGAAAACCCCGGCCCGATCATCGTGGGCGCGGCGCAGGGCGCCTCATGCTTTGGTCCCGCCTACGAATTCGCGATGATCCTCGACACCGAGCTGAAGCGCCGGAAAATCCGCGACAAGGTGCCGATGACCTTCGTCACCTCCGAACCCTATATCGGCCACCTGGGCCTGGATGGCGTCGGTGACACCAAGGGCCTGCTCGAGAGCGAGATGCGCAACCGGCACATCAAATGGGTCACCAACGCCAAGGTGACGTCTGTCGAGCCCGGGCTGATGCACGTCGAGGAGATCGCTGAGGATGGATCGGTCAAGACCACCCACGACCTGCCCTTCACTTTTTCCATGATGCTGCCGGCGTTCCGTGGCGTGGCCGCGGTGCGCGGGATCGACGGCCTGACCAATCCGCGCGGCTTCATCGTTGTCGACAAGCACCAGCGCAACCCGACGTTCCCCAATGTCTTCGCGCTCGGGGTCTGCGTGGCCATCGCGCCGACGGGAAAGACCCCGGTTCCGGTTGGCGTGCCCAAGACCGGCTTCATGATCGAGAGCATGGTGACCGCCATCGCCAAGAACCTGGGTCAGATCCTGGACGGGCAGGCGGCCACCAACGAGGCGACCTGGAACGCCTTCTGCCTGGCCGATTTCGGGGATGGCGGCGTCGCGTTCGTCGCCCAGCCGCAGATCCCGCCGCGCAACGTCAACTGGGCGGCCGAGGGCAAGTGGGTCCACTTGGCCAAGGTGGCCTTCGAAAAATACTTCCTGAGCAAGATCAAGCGCGGCGAGAGCGAGCCCTTCTACGAAAAGCTGGCCCTCGACGTGATGGGCCTGCGCAAGATCAAGGGCTAGGCCATGCGCCAGTTCGTGTGTCCCGCCTGCAGCACGGCCAATCGCCCGCCCGACGCCGCGTCGCTAGCGCAATGAGCGCAAGCCAAATCGTCGCCTGGACGCGCCAGGCCCTGGCCGAAGTCCGGCCAACCTCAGGAGCTCGATCATGACCCTCGACCGTATGGTTTTTGTCTTCGCCGGCGCCATGGTGCTGCTGAGCATCGCCCTGGCCCACTATGTCCATCCCTGGTGGATTGGCCTGGCCATCTTCGCTGGCCTGAACATGATCCAGGCCGCCTTCACCGGCTTTTGTCCGGCCGCGATGGTGTTCAAGAAGCTGGGCGCCAGGTCGGGGCCCGCTTTCCGATGATCTTGAGGCGCACGGGTCTTGTCCTTGTCCTTGGTCTGACTGCAGGCCTGGCGGCTCCGCACAGCGCCCTGGCGCTTTCGCTTCCGGAGGCGATAGCGCGTGCGCAGAACACCAATCCCGGCCTGGCGCAAAGTCGCGCCCAGTCTGACGTCGCTGACGCCCGACTGGCAGAAGCGAGGGCAGGGCGGCTTCCCAGTCTCATCCTGTCCGGCGAAGCCGGGGAGGGGCGGACCGACCTGGGCGGCTTCTTCGGCTTTGGCCGCACCGATGTCTCGCCCCGCGCAGCGGCCCTGCAGCTTAGCCAGCCGTTGTTCACCGGCGGGGCGGTCAGCGCCGCGATCGCGCGCGCGCGGGCCGGCCGCGACGCCACCCTGGCCCAGGTGGGCGGGGCCAAGGCCCTGCTCGCCGCTCAGGCGGCCGAGGCCTATGTCGCCGTCCTGAGCGCTCGGGAAATTCTAGGTCTCAATGAGGCCCAGGTCCGGCAAATGGGGGAGATCGCCCGTCAGGCGGAACTGCGCTTCAAGGGGGGTGAGACCGCCAGGACCGATGTCGCCCAGGCTCGGGCGCGGCTGGCGGGAGCCCGCGCCGGACTGGCGCGCGCGCAAGGCGATGTCGCCCGTGCTCACGCGCACTTCGTGTCGGTGGTCGGGTCTGAGCCGGAGGGCCTGGAGCCGCTCGCATCACCGCCGGACATCCCGACGTCCCTGGATGAGGCCATGGCGCTCGCCCTCAAATCCAATCCAACCTTGCTGGCGGCCCAGGCGCAGGCCCGCGCGGCGCAGGCCGGGGTGCGATACGCCCAGGCTGAAAGATTTCCGAGCCTGGCGTTGACTGCGACCGCCAGCAGCGCTCGCGACCAATTCCTCCCCGGATATCAGGCCGACGGCGTCACGGTCGGGGTTCAGGGACGGTGGACCCTTTTTGCCGGCGGCGCCATCAACGGCCGTGTTGGGGCCGCGCGCGCGGGCGCGCGGGGCGCTCAGTTCGGCGTGGTTGCGGCGCAGGCCCAGGTGCGCGAGGCCGTGGTCGGCGCCTGGGCGGACATCGGGACCGCCCGCGCGGTGGCCGACGCGGCGAGCGATCAAGCGGCTGCGGCCGAGGCCGCCCTCGAAAGTGTCCGTCACGAGGTGCGTGTCGGTCAGAAGCCGACCCTGGACCAGCTCGACGCGGAGCGTGAAGTCTTGGCCGCGCGCAGCGCGGTGATCGCTGCCCGTGGAGAAGCCATTGTCGCTTCCTACCGCCTGGACGCCCTGCTGCAGGGTGGCTGATCGGCCTGCGCCGAGGGGGTTGTTGCTTACGCTCGCCAATCCGCACCGGGTGGAAATTTGTGCGCCCTGAGCGCGGGTGAACGAACGTGGACGACGAAGTCCTGCTCATGGCGCAAGCCTTGCGGCGCCTCGTGACCGCTTATCGACGCTCTCCGAAAAGCCCTTCCTGAACCTCTCGGACATGAGTCCTGTCGGGCTGCCTTGTGCGGCGCCTAGACAACATTCGTATCGGTCGGGAGCTTCGCAACAAACCTGTCATCAATCCGTCCGGTCTCTGTCACGGGCCGTCCCTAGAACCGCGACCGGGCAGGCGGGTGATCTTGGTCCCTCAAGCGTGGCTTGGGACTTTGATCGTGACTCCGCATGCGCCGATGAAAACACGGTGGTGGAGAGCATGATGACCGGCTTCAAGGACCTTAAGACCCTCTTGATCACCTCGCTCAGCGCGGTGGCGTTGGCGTCCTGCGGCGGCGGCGGCAACGCGCCGGCTTCACCTGGCGAAGCCACGGGCGGCGGCACGGGCGGCGGCACGGGCACGGGCGCGGCGGCTGACTGCCCCACCGGCACCACCAACGTCGGCACCGTGGCCGCAGGGACCCTGCGCAACTGCCAACTGCCGGCCAAGATCACCGGCACCCTCAACCTGCCGCTCCGCGCCGGGACCGTCTATTCCGTCACCGGGCGGGTGGACGTGGGCGACGACATGGGCGGCGACGCGGCGGCGCCCAAGGCGGGCGCGGTCAAGGGCGTCCTGAGCGTCGACGCCGGGGTTCGCCTGTTCGGTTCGGCGGGCCTGGACTACATCGTCGTCAACCGCGGTTCGCAGATCTTCGCCGACGGCAACTCCGCCCAGCCGATCATCTTCACCAGCAAGCAGAGCATCGAGGGCACGGCCGGGACCGACTCGATCGGTCAGTGGGGCGGCCTCGTCGTCCTGGGCCGAGCCAACATCAACAACTGCCCCGGCACCACGCCTTATGGCAGCGCCACCTGCGAGGCCCAGGTCGAGGGCACCAACGCCTTCTACGGCGGCAGCTCGAACACCGACAACTCCGGTGTCCTGCGTTACTTCCGCGTCCAGCACTCGGGCTTCCAGATCCTTCCGAACAATGAGCTGAACGGCATTACCCTGGCCGGCGTCGGCAGCGGGACGACCGTCGACTACGTTCAGGTCCACAACAGCTCCGACGACGGCATCGAGTGGTTCGGCGGCACGGTGAACGCCAAGCACCTGGTCCTCACGGGCAATGACGACGACGACCTCGACACCGACAGCGGCTTCAAGGGCACGGTCCAGTTCGTGATCGTCCGCAAGCGCGCCAACGGCGGCGACCGGGTCTTCGAGACCAGCAACGCCAACAACCGCCAGCCGCCCTCCACCCCGCAGTTCGCCAACGTGACGGCGATCGGCCGCACCGGCGGCAACGACAACTACGTGCTCAACACCGGCACCGATGCCCGCCTCTACAACAGCGTGCTCACCGCCCCGGCGGCCTCCACCGTCGCCTGTATCGACATCGACGATGCGGTGACCAAGGCGACCTTCAGCTCGGTCTACATGTCCTGCCCGGTGGCCTTCCGTGAAGACTCCAACGTCGGCGCGGCCGCCATCCAGGCCATGTTCGGCGCCGGCGCCAACAACACCTCCAACGGGACGTCGACCCTGACGAGCGACTTCATCAACGGCGCGAACGAGAACGCGGTGGTCGCCACCAACCTGACAGCGATCAACCCCGCCTTCACCGCGGTCACCTACATCGGCGCCGTGCGCAACTCGGCCGACACCTGGTGGCTGGGCTGGAGCTGCGGCCTGACCTCCGGCTCGACCTGCTGATGCGGAGCGGGCGGCGGCGATTTCGCCGCCGCCCAACTTCGTCCCGTTGACACAGACAAGGTTCCGAACATGAAGACCTCCCATCTCTCGCTGAGCGCGCTCCTGCTCGCGACCACGGCGCTCCTCGCCCCTCAAGTCGCCTTTGCTCAAGCTGCGCCGCCCGCCGCTGAGACCGAGGTCGAAGAACTGACGGTGCTCGGCCGCTTCATCCCTGACGTCATGCGTGAGACCTCCGAGGTGTCCTCGGTTCTCACCATCGAGGACCTGAAGCGCGCCGGTGACGACACCGCCGCCGTCGCCCTGACCCGCATGTCGGGCCTCAGCCTGGTCAGTGGCCGGTTCGTCTATGTCCGCGGCCTCGGCGAGCGCTATTCGTCGGCCCTGCTCAACGGTTCGCCCCTGCCGAGCCCCGAGCCCCTGCAGCGGGTCGTCCCGCTGGACCTGTTCCCCAGCAACATCCTGGCGAGCACGGTGGTCCAGAAGACCTATTCGGCGAGCTATCCCGGCGAGTTCGGCGGCGGGGTGATCGACCTGAAGACCATCTCGACGCCGGTGGAGCCCTTCTTCTCCTTCGGGTTCAGCGTCGGCGCCAACAGCGAGACCACCCAGAAGGACGGGCTGACCTATTACGGCTCCGACACCGACTGGACCGGCTATGACGACGGCGCCCGCGAAACGCCCGGCCCGCTGGCGGCGGCGCTCGCCGACCGCAAGCGCCTGACGGACTCCAATTTCACGCCGGCCCAGCTGCAGACCATCGGCCAGAGCTTCAACAACGCGCCGATGAACCTGCTGCAGAAGAACAGCAACATCGACTTCGACTACAGCGTGGACGTCAGCGCCGGCCGGACCTTCGACCTCGGCTTCGGCACGCTTGGCCTGATCGCGGTCGCCGGCTTCGACAACGCCTGGCGCACCCGGGTCGGCATCCAGCAGGAGGGCTTCGTCCAGGCCGGCAACATCGAGGTCCGCACGGACTACGACTACCGTTCCACCCAGAACGACATCGTGCTGAACGGTCTGCTGGGCGCCAGCCTCCAGTGGGGCGACCACGAGGTCAAGTGGACCAACTTCTACGTCCACTCCACCACCAAGGAAGCCCGCAGCCGGGTCGGCTACGACGATCTGGCCGGGGCCAATGTCCGCGACGACTACACCGAGTGGTTCGAGCGCTCGCTGAGCAACACCCAGCTGGTGGGCGCCCACGAGTTCGGCCAGTTCGAGATCGACTGGCGCGCGGCCTACGCCCGCAGCACCCGCGACGCCCCCTATGAAAAGGGCATCCGCTATCGTCTGGTGAACGGCGTCTACGAGCACAACGCCTCGCAGGAACAGAACTACACCCGCTTCAGCGAGGTTGAGGACACCGTCGCCAGCGCCGGCATCGACTTCACGTACACCGTGCCCCTGTCCGACGCCCGCGAGGCGATCCTCAGCGGCGGTCTGGCCTATTCCGACAACGACCGCCACGCCGAGGCCCGCGAGTACCGCTTCCTGGCCCTCAACAACTCGCTGCCCCAGGATGTGCGCCGCCAGCGCGTCGACTACCTGCTGTCGGACTTCAACATCGGCCCCAACCTGCTGGTGGTCCGCGAGACCACCGGCTCGGAAGGCGCCGCCGCCTACCGCGCGGCTCTGGAAGTCCAGGGCGCCTACGCCCAGGTGGACGCCGAAGTGCTTCCGCTGGTGCGCGCCGCGGTCGGCATCCGCTACGAGGACGCGACGCAAAGCGTGACCCCGGTGGACCTGTTCGGCGGGGTCCCCCCCGTCGCGCCGCCCGCCCTTGAGAACCAGTACTGGCTGCCCGCCGCGACGGTCACCTGGAACTTCGCCGAGGACATGCAACTGCGCCTCGGCGCCTCCAAGACCATCGCTCGCCCGCAGTTCCGCGAGCTGGCGCCCCAGCAGTACCTGGACCCCGAACTGGATCGCCTGTTCATCGGCAACCCCTATCTGGTGGACACCGAGCTGCTGAACTTCGACGCCCGCTACGAGTGGTACTTCGACTCCGATCAGTTCGTGACCCTGGGCGCCTTCTACAAGGACCTGGACAAGCCGGTTGAGGCGGTGGTCAACGAGTCCGGCGCGACGGTGCAGCAGACCTATATCAACGCGCCCAAGGCCCGCCTCTATGGCGTCGAGGTCGAGATCAAGAAGTACTTCGATCCGGTGATGGAGGCCGGCTGGCTGGCGAGCAAGCGCTGGCTGGTGGGGCTCAACTACACCTACTCCAAGTCCGAAGTGCAGGTTGAGGCCGGCGACCTGGTCTACCCGCTCGCCGGCGGCGGCTCCTCCCGTCTGGCCCAGGACTATGTGAAGGACGGCAGCGCCCTGCAGGGCCAGTCCGAGCACCTGGCCAACGCCCAGTTCGGCTACGAGGACGAAGAGGCGCAGTCACAGGCGACCCTGCTGGTCACCTATGTCGGCGACCGCATCTCCGCCCGCGGCCGCCCTGGGCAGCCGGACCTCATCCAGAGCCCTGGCGTCATGCTGGACTTCACCTATCGCAAGACGGTGACCGTGCGCGACCACGACCTGCAACTGGGTCTGAAGGCGCGCAACCTGCTGGGCGAGGACTATGAAGAGTTCCAGGAACTCGGCGCCGGCAAGGTCTACGCCAACCAGTACGAAATGGGTCGCAGCCTCTCGGTGAGCGTCAGCACCAAGTTCTAAGCCCTGTCATGACGGCGTCCGGCCAGGCCGGGCGCCGTCATACAACTGTCGCCTCCGCGTCATATAGCGAGGCGCCGAACGCCGGGTTCGGGGGGCGCCGTTCCCAGTGGAAACAGATAGATGCCGCGCGTGTTCGACGATTGGCGCCGGGAGAGCTGGCGCCCGTCGCCCAAGCTCATCCGCCAGGTTGTCGAGACAACCCTGATCCTGCTGCTCGCCCTGCAGGCCGCCCGGCTGACCTGGCTGCTTGCGACCCCCGCCGGTCCGATGGGCGACGCCACACAGTACGCCAGCGCGGGCCCCGCCCGGCCGGTGGACCTGACCATCCTGCAGCGCTTCGATCCCTTCTTCCGCGTTGAGCCGAGCCAGACCCTTGCCGCCGGTCCCGCGCCCGTCGAGGGCGGCCTGAGCCTGTTTGGTGTTCGTACCAACGGCCGTGGCGGCGGGTCGGCGATCCTGGGGACGGCCGACGGCGCCCAGGCCCTCTATTCCCTGGGTGAGGACGTCGGTAACGGCATGGTGCTGCGCGCGGTGGCCGCCGATCACGTCATCCTCACCCGCGGCGGCTCGCGCATCCGACTTGAGTTTTCCAGCGGATCTTCGCTACCGCCTCCGCCGCCACCTCCGCCCATGGGCGCCGTGCTGGCGCCCGCCAGCGCGCCCGTCGCCCAGGCGCCTTCCCAGGGGCTTGGTCCCAGCCAGTTCCTGAGCGCCGCGGCCCTCAGCCCGGTGATGGCGGACGGCCGGGTGACCGGCTACCGGGTGATGGCCCGCGGACGCGGCGAGGCCCTGGCCCGCGCCGGCCTGCAGGACGGCGATGTGCTGCTGGCCGTGGACGGCTCCAACCTCAATCCGGAACGGCTCAGCGAGCTGCCGGACCTGCTCGCCAAGGCCGCTGACGTCGAAGTTCGCTTCGCGCGCAACGGCCAGCCCATGACCACCCGGCTAAGAACGGCGCCCCAGTGAAACGCATCATCTCACTCATCCTTTCCGCAGCCCTGCTCGCCGCCGCGCCCGGCGCGCCCGTCTTGGCCCAGGAACAGGTCATCAACCTGCGCGACGCCGACATCCGCGCCTTCATCCAGGATGTCGCCCGCGCCACCGGCCAGACCTTCGTCATCGACCCGCGTGTCCAGGGCCGCGTCAGCGTGGTCAGCCAGGAGCCGCTGTCGAGGACCGAACTGTTCGAGGTCATGCTGTCGACCCTGCGGGCCAACGGCCTGGTGGCCATTCCCACCGGGACCGGCGCCTATCGGATCGCGCCGGAAGAGGGCGTCGCCTCGCAGCCCAGCTCGGCCGGCGGCGGGCTCGGGTTCGCCACCCAGGTGTTCCGTCTGCGCACCCTGGACGCGGCGTCGGCGGCCGAGACCCTGAAGCCCCTGGTCGGCCGCCAGGGCGTCATCCTGCCCAGCCGCCGCGGGAACCTGCTGGTGGTGGCCGACTACGCCGACAACCTTCGGCGGATCCGAACCCTGCTCTCGCAGATCGACCAGGACAGCAGCGTCACCGAGACCGTGACCCTGCGCAGCAGTTCGGCCCGCGAGATGGGCGAGGTGATCAACGAACTGCTCAAGGCGCCCGGCGAGGCCGCCGGCGCCCGCAACGGCGTGGTGTCGGTGGTGGTGGTGGGGAGCAGCAATTCGCTGATCCTGCGGGGCGACGCCGCCACCATCCGGCCCCTGCTGGCCACCATCGCCGACCTGGACCGCCGGGCGGAGTCCAGCAGCGATATCCGCGTGATCCAGCTGCAGCACGCCAACGCCGATCAGCTGCTGCCGGTGCTGCAACAACTGGTCGGCCAGACCGTGAGCGCCCCGGCCACCGCCGGAGGTTCGGCCGGTTCCACGCCTGCCGCCGCCACGACAGCGGCGACGGGCGCGGCCATCGGCGGCGGCGCGGCGCGGGCCAACATCGCCCGCTTCGCCGGGGCCAACGCCATCGTCATCGCCGCCGACCCGGAGACCCAGCGGACCTTGGCTGAGGTCATCCGACAGCTGGACACGCGGCGCCAGCAGGTGCTGGTGGAGGCCATCGTGGTGGAGGTTTCCGACGACACCGCCAAGCGCCTGGGGGTGCAGTTCGCCCTGGCCGGGACCAACGGCTCCAGCGTCCCCTTCATGGCCACCAACTATTCCAACAGCGCCCCCAACCTGATGGCGATCACCGGCGCCCTGGCCGCCCAGGAGAACCTGCCGGAAGACTCCTCGACCCTGGCCTTGCTGCGCGACACCGCCCTGAAGTCCCTGCTGGGCGCCAACGGGGTCATCACCGGCGGCGGCGGGCGGATCAATGACGACGCGCTGTTCGGGTTCATCGTCAACGCGGTGAAGAACGACACCGCCTCGAACCTGCTCTCGACCCCCTCGATCCTGACCCAGGACAACCAGGAGGCCAAGATCCTGGTGGGTCAGGAAGTCCCCATCACCACGGGCGAGGTGCTGGGCGACGCCAACGCCAACCCCTTCCGCACCATCCAGCGGCAGAACGTCGGCGTGCAGCTGGAGGTGAAGCCTCAGATCAACGCCGGGGGCGCCATCACCCTGTTCCTGCGCCAGGAGGTCTCCAGCGTCGCGGGGCCGGTGAGTGAGAATTTCAACGAGCTGATCCTGAACAAGCGCGAGATCGAGACGACGGTCAGCGTCGACGACGGCGAGATCATCGTCCTTGGCGGGCTGCTGGATCAGAACGAGCGGACCTCCGTGGAGCGCATCCCCCTGCTGGGCGACATCCCGGGCCTGGGCCATCTGTTCCGCAGCACGGCGCGCCAGGGCGGCAAGACCAACCTGATGGTCTTCATCCGGCCGACCATCGTCCGCAGCGCCGCAGAGGCGCGCGCGGTCACCGCCACACGCTACGGCTACATCCGCGACCAGCAGGCGGCCCGGAGCAAGGACGGGATCAGCGAACTCGATCAACTGGTCCGCGAATACATGCGCGCCGCCCCGCCGGTCAGCGCGCCCATGCCCGCGACGCCGCCCCCGCCCAGTCAGCTGCCGGCGCCCCGATGACAGAGGCGCCGCTGCTCGCCTACGGGTTCGCCAAGCAGAACGGCGTCGTGCTGCTGGAGGTGGACGACCTGGCTCATGTCGGTCTGCGCGAAGGCGCCGATCCCATGGTGCTGGTGGAGGTGCGCCGCGCCCTGCGCAGGCCCCTGAAGGTGCAGGCCCTGTCGCGCACCGACTTCGAGCGGCGGCTCTCGGAGAGCTATGGCGGCGAGGGGCTGTCGACTGGCGCCGAGGACTTCGAACTCACCGGCGGTCTGGAAGGACTGGTCGACGACATCCCGGTCACCGCCGACCTGCTGGACGCCCAGGATGACGCGCCGATCATCCGCCTGATCAACGGCCTGATCGCCGAGGCGGTGCGGCTTGGGGCCTCGGACATCCACATCGAGTCCTTCGACGCCAGCCTGGTGGTGCGCTTCCGGGTGGACGGGGTCCTGCGCGAAGTGCTCAGCCTGTCGCAGCGTCTCGCCCCGTTGCTGGTCTCCCGCGTCAAGGTCATGGCCCGGCTGGACATCGCCGAGAAGCGCGTGCCGCAGGACGGGCGGATTTCGCTGTCCCTGGGGGGACGCTCCCTCGACGTTCGCGTCTCGACCCTGCCGTCGCGGGCCGGCGAGCGGGTGGTGATGCGGATCCTGGATCAGGCGCAGGCGGGCCTGGGCCTGGCCGATCTCGGCATGACGCCCTCGGTGCTGGCCACCTTCAGCGCGGCCCTGCGCGAACCCAACGGCATCATCCTGGTGACCGGGCCCACCGGCTCGGGCAAGACCACCTCGCTCTACGCCGGTCTCGGCGTGCTCAACGAGGCCAGCCGCAATATCCTGACCATCGAGGACCCGGTTGAGTACGCCGTGTCCGGGATCGGCCAGACCCAGGTCAACACCAAGGTCGGCATGACCTTCGCCGCCGGGCTGCGGGCGATCCTGCGCCAGGATCCAGACGTGGTGATGGTGGGCGAGATCCGAGACGCTGAGACCGCCCAGATCGCGGTCCAGGCCAGCCTCACGGGCCACCTGGTGCTCTCGACGGTCCACACCAACGACGCCGTGGGCGCCATCACCCGGCTGCGCGACATGGGCATCGAACCCTTCCTGCTGGCCTCCACCCTGCGGGTCATCGTGGCCCAGCGCCTGGTGCGCCGCCTTTGCCAGGTCTGCCGCAAGCCCGAGCCGGCCGATCCCGCCTCAGCCCGCCTGGCCGGGGTCTGCGAGGGCGACACTCTCTATCGCGCGGCGGGCTGCCCGGCCTGCAACCAGACCGGCTATGTCGGCCGGATCGGGGTCTATGAGGCGGTCCGCATCGACGACCGCATCCGCCGGCTGATCAGCGAGAACGCCAGCGAGGACGAGATCGCCGCCATCGCCTTCGAAGCCGCGCCGGCCCTGACCCAGGAAGCCCGCAGCTATGTCGCGGCCGGGATCACCACCGTCGAGGAGGCGATCCGGGTCACCCGCCAGGAGACGGCGAGCGATGTCGGCGTTTGAGTACGACGCCCTCGATGGGGCCGGACGGATCCGCAAAGGGGTGATCTCGGCGGCCAGCGAGCGCGTCGCGCGCCAGGAGCTGGAGAGCCGCAAGCTGGTCCCCACCCGGCTGGCCCCGGCGCGCGCCGACAGCCGCGCCCGCAGCGGGCCGGCCCTGTTCGGACCCCGGCTCGGCGCCAAGGCCCTGGCCCTGGTCACGCGACAGCTGGCCACGCTGATCGCCGTGGCGCCCCTTGAGGAAGCCCTGCGGACCATCGCCCTGCAGGCCGACCGGCCCCAGGTGCGCCAAGTCCTGTCGACGGTCCACGCCGCGGTGCTGGAGGGCCACCGGCTGTCGGCGGCCCTGTCGCGGGAGCCGAAGTCGTTTCCGGCGCTCTACCGCGCCATGGTGGCGGCCGGCGAGAGTTCCGGCGCCCTGCCGTCGATCCTTCAGCGCCTGGCCGACCTGCTGGAGCGGGACGAGCAGGCGCGGGGCAAGGTGGTGACGGCCCTGGTCTATCCGGCCGCCCTGGCGGTCACCGCGGTCTCGGTGGTCATCGCGCTGATGACCTTCGTGGTGCCCAAGGTGGTCGAGCAGTTCGAGTCCATGGGCCAGACCCTGCCGCTGCTGACCCGGGTGGTCATCGTCATCTCCACCGGCATGCGCGACTGGGGCTGGCTGGCCCTGCTGCTGCTGATCGTCGGGGGAGGGCTGTTCGCGCGCGCCCTGCAACGGCCCGCCTTCCGCCTGCGGGTGGACGGCGCCCTCCTGACCCTGCCGATCTTCGGGAAGCTTATTCGCGACCTGCACGCCGCGCGCCTGGCGCGGACCCTGGCCACCATGATCAGCGGCGGCCTGCCCGTCCTGGAGGGCCTGCGCATCACCGCGCCCACCGTCCGCAACCGGGTGCTGCGGCAGGCCACCGAAGAGATGGCCGTCACCATCGAGGAGGGGGGAAGCCTGTCGACCGCCATGCGCCGCGCCGACGTCTTCCCACCGCTGCTTATCTATATGACGGCCGGCGGTGAGAGCAGCGGCGGCGTCGATGTGATGCTTGAGCGCGCCTCGGAGTATCTGGAGCGCGAATTCAACACCTTCACGGCCGTCGCGCTCAGCCTGCTCGAGCCGGTCATCATCCTGATCATGGGTGGGATCGTCACCCTGATCGTCCTGTCGATCCTGCTGCCCATCCTGCAGATCAACAACCTCGCCCTGTCCTGAAGGAACCCGCGATGGACATGCCCCGCCAAATCCGCCATCCCCATGCCGAGGCCGGCTTCACCCTCCTGGAACTGATGGTGGTGATCGTCATCCTGGGGCTGCTGGCGACCGTCGTCATGGTCAATGTCCTGCCCAGCCAGGATCGCGCCATGAAGGAGAAGGCCCGCGCCGATATCTCGGTGCTGGAGCAGTCGATCGAGGGGTATCGCCTCGACAACTTCGCCTTCCCCACCAATGAGCAGGGGCTGCAGGCGCTGGTCACCCCGCCGGCCGGCATGACCCGTCCCGACCGCTACCGCGAGGGCGGCTATATCCGCCGCCTGCCGCAGGACCCGTGGGGCAATCCCTATCAATACGCCGTGCCGGGCGAGAAGGGGCGCTTCGACATCTATTCGTTCGGGGCGGACGGCCGCAAAGGTGGCGAGGGCGACGATGCCGACATCGGCAACTGGAGCTAGGCCTCTTTCCGAACGGGGCTTCACCCTGGTCGAGCTGATGGTGACCCTGTTCATCATCGGCCTGATCAGCGCGGCCGTCGTCATGACCGCGCCCGATCAGGGACCGACGCCGGGCGGGGAGGCCGAGGTCCTGGCCGCGCGGCTCAAGCGCGCCCAGGAGGAGGCGGTGCTGACCAACCGCGCCGTGGACGTGGCCGTCGATACGGTCGGCTACCGGTTCAGGGTCCAGGGCCGCGACGGCTGGACGCCGCTCACCACCGCGCCGTTCGAACCTGTCGCCTGGAGTCCGGGCCTGAAGGTGGCCGTGGTGGCCACCGACGGCGCCCAGGGCGTTCGCTTCGATCCCACCGGGGTCGCCGGCGCCGCCCGCATCACCCTTTCGCGCGCGCCCCGCCAGGCCGGGGTAGCCGTCGACGACGCCGGGAATGTGAAGGTCGATGTCGCGCCGGGCTGAAGGCTTCACCCTCATCGAGCTGCTGGTGGCGCTCGCCGTGTTCAGCCTGGCGGTTGTCGCCCTGCTGAACCTGGCCGGCGAGAACACGCGCGCGGCGGTGGCCCTGGAGGAGCGGACCTTCGCCGTGGTGGTGGCCGAGAACCGCGCGGTGGAGCTGCTCACCCAGCCCGAACTCCCCACTCTTGGCGAGGGTCGCGGCGCCGAGACCGCCGGAGACCGGACCTGGACCTGGACCCAGCAGATCAGCCGCACCGCCGACCCCGCGGTGCTCCGCATCGATGTCCGGGTGACCCGCGCCGACAGCGACCGGACCCTGGGCGAGGTCACAGTGTTCCGGGGGCGCGGATGAAGGGCTTCACCCTGGTGGAAATGCTGGTGGCCCTGTTCATCTTCAGTCTGCTGGCCGCGGCCGGTGTGACGGTGATGCGGTTCACTGTCGACAATCAGGTGGCCGTGCGCGGCCGCATGGACCGCCTGGGGGACATCCAGCGGACCCGCGCCCTGCTGAAGAGCGACCTGGAACAGGCCGCCCCGCGCCGCACGCGCGACGAGGCCGGCACCCCGGCGGCGGGACCCTTTGGCGGTGGTCCGCCGCCTGGCGCGTTGCTGGCCTTCAGCCGGCGGGGCTGGGACAATCCCGACCGGGCCGCGCGCGGCTCCCTGCAATATGTGGAGTACCGCGTCGAGGACGGCCGCCTGGAGCGGCGATCGCGACCGGCGCTGGATGGCGCGCGACTGGGCGAGCCGCAGCGGCTGATCGACGGCGTGCAGGCGGCGGATGTGGAGTTTCTCTCGCAGGGCGCCTGGCGTCCGACCTGGACCTCCTCGTCGAGCGTCCCCATGCCCCAGGTGGTTCGCCTGACCCTGACGCTCAAGTCGGTGGGCGAGGTGCGCCAGCTGTTCCTGCTGCCGGGGGGTGCGCCATGAGGCGGCCAGGCGAGGAGGGGGTGGCGCTGCTGACCGTTCTGCTGCTGGTGGCGGTGATGTCGGCCCTGGCCGTGGGGGTGCTCGACGACATCCGGTTCGGCATCCGGCGCACCGCCAATGGAGAGGCCATCAGCCAGGCCCGCTGGTATGCGCTGGGCGCCGAGACCCTGGCGCGACGCCGCCTGGTGGAGCTGGCCGGCGACAATGCGCCCGTCGCCGCTGAATGGAACGGCCGGACCTTCACCTTCCCCATCGACGAGGGCACGCTGCAGGGCCGCATCAGCGACGGCGCGACCTGCTTCAACCTGAACAGCGTCGTCGACGGCGTGGGGGAATCCTATCGCCGCCGCGATCTGGGCGCCGCGCAGTTCACGGCGCTTCTGGAGGCGTTGCAGGTCGCGCCGCGGACGGCCGAAGCCCTGACTGGGGCTCTGGTGGACTGGATCGACAGCGACGCCCTGCGCGAGACCGGCGGCGCGGAGGACGAGACCTATGGGCGGGGGGCCAAGCCCTACCGCACCTCCGGCGCCCTGCTGGCGGAGGTCAGCGAGCTGCGGGCCGTCCACGGTTTCGATCCCGCGCTCTACGCCCGGGTCCGGCCCTTTGTCTGCGCCCTGCCGACCACGATGCTCTCGCCGATCAACCTCAACGCCCTGACCCCGCAGCAGGCGCCCCTGGTCGTCATGCTCACCGACGGGGCGGTCACCGTGGAGGCGGCGCGGCGCGTCATCGCCGGGCGCCCGGCGCAGGGCTGGTCGGAGGTGATGGCCTTCTGGCGCATGCCGCAATTGATCGACCTGCAGCCCTCGGCCGATGTGATCGCCCAGGTCGCTGTGCGGTCGCGCTTCTTCAACCTAGAGAGCGAAGTCAGCTATCGCGACGCCGTCGTGGTGGCGAGCGCGCTGTTTGAGCAGGACGCCGCAGGCGGAATTCGCCTTGCCGCCAGACGTTGGACGAACGACGAATGAGCAGAACCCGCATCGTCCTGGCGCCCCATGGGGCCGACGCCGCCCCCCAGTACATGATCGTCGATCCGGCGGGTGTGGTGGTCGCCCGCGGTGAGGCGCCCATCGGCGTCGGCCGGCCGGCCGAGCCCCTGCGTGAGGTCCTGGTGGTCCCGGGGTCGGAGGTCAGCACCCGTTGGCTGCATCTGCCGACCCGCAACCTGGCTCAGGCCCAGGCCGCGGCGCGCCTGCACCTGGCCGACCAGTTCGCGCTGGCCGACGAGGACCTTCACCTGGCCATCGGCCCGCTGGAGGAGGATGGGCACCGCCTGGTGGTGGTGGTGGCCAGGCGCCTGCTGCAGGTCTGGCTCGCCGACGCCGCCCTGCATGGCGTGGTTCCCGATGTTGTGCTTCCCGATCACCTGATGCTGCCAGCGCCCGCGGGGGAGGTGCTGTCGGCGGCGACCCTCGGCGGCCTGGTGGCGGTGCGCGGACGGCGCATGGCCATGACCTTGGAGCCTGACCTGGTGGCCATCGTCCTGCAGGGCCGCGACGTGGAGATGCTGCAACAGCCCGAGGCGATCGAGGCGGCCCTGGCGGCCGGGGCGGCGGCCCCGCCCGTCAACCTGCTGCAGGACGAGTTCGACCCCGCCCGCGAGAGCCGGCTCGACTGGCGCAACCTGAAGCGGGCGGCGATCCTCGCGGGCGTCCTGGTTCTCAGCTTCCCGATCCTGTTCGGAGCCCAGGTCCTGCGCGACCACCTGGCGGCCGGCAGCCTGGAGCGGCACGCCGTCAAGCAGGCGGCCACGGTGCTGCCGGCCGGCGCGGCGATCTCCGATCCCGCCGGCCAGACCCGTGCGCGTCTCAACGAACTGCTGCTCGCCGCCGGCGGCGGGCCGACCGGCCTGGTGGCGAACCTGTTCTCCGCCCTCGAGACCATCGAGGGCGCCCAGCTGGAGAGCCTGGTGCTGGCGCCGGACGGCGCGGTGCGGGCGCGGATCAGCTACGGCCAGATATCCGATGTCGAACTGCTTCGCGCGGCCATGCGCGGGGCGGGAATCCCCATGCGGGACGAAGCGACCCAACAGGAAGGCCCCCGCGTGATCAGCGACGTAATCCTGGGAGCGCGCACATGATGGCGTGGTGGAACGGCCGGACCCGGCGCGAGCAGGTCCTGCTCGGCGTCATGGGCGCCTGCCTGGCGCTGGTGGTGCTGCTGTTTGGCGTCCTGCGCCCCCTGCAGGCCGCCGAGAGGGCCGCGTCAGAGCGCCATGCGGAGGCGCTGCAGGACCAGGCCGAGGTCGCCCGGAATGTCGCGGCGATCGTCCGCCTGAAGGCGCCCGCCAAGGCCCCGCCCCGCCGGCTGCCGATTGAAGCGGCGGTGAGCACGACCGCGGCGGCGGCCGGCATCGCCTTGGGGCGCGTGGAGGCCGATCCCTCGGGCGGTCTCCGGGTTTCGGCGCCGTCCGTCGCGCCCACCGTCCTTTTCCCGTGGCTGAGCCTGCTGCAGCGCGAGCACGGCGTAGCCGCGACCCACCTGGCCATCGTCAAGAACGACACGGGCGGCCTCACCCTGGACGCCACCCTGGAGATGGCAGGGTCATGAGCCAGCTCCGTCTGGCCCAGATCTTCACGATCGCCCTGGCGCTGCTGCTGATCGGCCTGGCGCCGCTGCGGCTGGCCCTGGACGCCATGGGCGCCGCACGGCGTGGCCTCGCGGCCCGCGAGGCGAGCGGCACGATCTGGCGCGGCCAGCTGCAGGGCGCGCGCTTGGGCGGGGTCGAGCTCGGGGATGTGCGCCTGGGTCTCGATGTCGCCGGTCTGTTCCTGGGCGGCGGCCGTGTCTGGTTCCGCACCCAGGGGCCGATCTCGGCGAGGGGCGTGCTGCTGCTGGCCGGCAAGCGGGCGGGCGCGCGCAGCCTGGACGGGACCCTGCCGCTGGGCCTGGTGATCCCCAAGGCTCCGGTCCACGGGCGGCTTGGCCTGAAGGACGTGGACCTCGAGTTTCGCCACGGCCTCTGCCGCTCGGCCGGCGGCCGGGTCTCCCTCGACCAGGTGGCCCTTCCCGGAGGCGCGCCGCTCGCCCCGGCCCTCGTCCTGTCCGGCTCGCCGACGTGTCGGGGCGGGGCCGCCGTGATCCCCTTGAGCGGATTGGCCGACGGGGTGGCGATCGATGTGCTGATCCGGCTGGACGGCGCGGGCGGATACCGACTGGAGACCGTGCTGCGGGCGACCAACCCCAGGTTCGCGGCCCTGGCGGCGCTCAGTGGGTTCGAGCGGACGATCGACGGGTTCCGGCGTGTGGACCAGGGACGTCTGGGCGGTGGCGAATCGCCGCTCTAGGGTAGGCGCACGCCGCCCAAGGGGCCGTAGAGCCAGGTCAGCCAGGTTCCGGCCGCCAGGAATACGCCGAACGGCAGGCGCTGGTCGGCCGTGACCTTGCGCCCGGCCAGCAGGCTGGAGGCCACCAGGCTCAGACCGGCGAGGGAGGCCCACAACAGCGTGGTCGGCAGGCCGATCCATCCGACCCAGGCCCCGGCGCCAGCCAGCATATAGGCGTCGCCGCCCCCCAGACCCTCGCGGCCGCGCAGGCGCCGATAGAGTGCGGCGATTGTCGCCAGGCTGAGAAATCCCGCCGCCGCCCCGATCAGGCTGTGCAGGGCCGCCTGCGGCCCCGAGGCCGCTGAGACCGCCAGTCCGGAGGCGACCAAGGGGAGGGTGACCACGCGGGGCAACCAGAAGTGCTCGGCGTCCAGCAGGCAGAGCAGGAGCAGTTGCCAGGCCAGCAGGGCGCCGGCCAGGGCCAAGGGGCCCGGATGAACGACGCCCGCCCAGACCGCCAGCAAGGCGCAGCCCACCTCCAGCAGCAGGTAGCGCCGGGCGATGGGGCTGCCACAGGTGCGGCACCGGCCCCGGAGCGCAACGAAACTCAGGATCGGAACCAGGTCCAGGACGCCCAGCCGCCGGCCGCAGCCGTCGCAGGCCGAACGCGCCGCGCCAACGGGCCTGCCGACCGGCAGGCGCAAAGAGATGAGGCCGATGAAGCTGCCGGCCACGGCGCCCAGCGTGGCGGCGAGCGCCATCCAGCCCCAGTCAGGCAGGCTGTGGGCGTCGAGGATCATCCCTGCCTGTCGAGAATTTGCCAGATGTCGTCAGGCGGCACCTGGAACAGCAGGCCAATCGCCCGGGGCGAGGCGCCCTCCGCGTGCAGCTTGCGGGCATAGTCGATCTGATGGGCCGTGAGCTGCATCCGACGCCCGGCCTCTCCCCGGCGACGGCGCGGGACCGGGGGCAGGGTCTGGCCCGCCTCGTGATCGGCCAGGGCGTCGACCAGGGCCAACAGGCCCGGCTGCGGCTCGAACCGCATCGGTTCCTCGGCCTCACGGGCCACGACGATGACAGCGCCCTTGCGAAACACCTCGCGCAACAGATGAACGACGGCGCCAGTGGTTTGCCCGAGCACCTCCAGGCCATGGACGGCCAGTTCATCACGGGGCTTCAAGCGCGCGATCAGCCGCAAGAGGCGACGAAGCGCATCCGGCGTCATGGCTGGCTCCTCGACGACCACGTCGCAGGCCTGCTGCGCCAGACGCAACCGCTGGACCTCGGCGGACGGCGATTGCGGCCCTTCGACGATGATCCCGTAGCGCATTCTGTGGCGCCGTCTCCCTTGCGCGTCGGCCTTCGCAGGCCCGCAGCGGCTTGAAAAGCCAGCTATCCATCAGCCGCGCGACAGTTTCATGAATCTTTGCCTGCCGGGAGGTGGCGGTCACGCAGACATCACATTCCACCGAAGACTCCGCGGAGCCAGGTCGGTCGCAGGCATCCCTGCGGAGCCGCCAACGGGCGCCGCCTTTCATGACGCTTCCGTGTTTCTGCGGCGCATAGTCACATAAACTTCACAACAACCCAAAAGGGCGTATCCTGTGGTCAAGCCGGATTGAACCGGCCTCTTTTTAGGGAGAAGGCCATGCGTTCGTTATTGCTGGGGGCCGTCATCGCCGCCGTGAGCCTGGGCGCCGCAAACGCCCAAGCGGCGAAGTCGGTCGCCGTCGCGGCCAAGGACGCGGCCGCTCACGCGACCAGGACAGAGCCCGCGACGCGGAAAGTCTTTGTTTGCGACAATGAAGACCTCACTCGCCGCTCATTCGCCCGCGCCTATGGCGCTGTCGAGTTTGTCACCGCCGAAGAAGCCGTGAAGTCCGACGCGGCCTGGAGCGGCGCAAAGTGCATGCGCAGTTCCGAACACATGCGTCTGAAGCGCCTGAAACTCGCCTCGCGCTGACCCGGCCAGCCGATGATGCAGGGCCGCCTGGCCTGCATCATCGGTTCAAGCCGAAGAGGCCAACGAGCTGCTGGCCGGCGAGATGAGCCACCGGGTCAAGAACCTGCTGACCATCGCGACATCCCTCACCGCCATCACCTCGCGCTCCAGGCGGTGGCGCCGTCGGATGTATGGCGGACCCGTTCGGCCATCACCTGGTGAGGGTAGGGGAAGCTCAGGCCGCGGGCCTGGAAGGCCTCCTTGACCCGTTGACCAGGTCGAACCTCGTATCCATCCACTCGTCCGGCGTCGTCCAGCAGCGCAGGGACACGCTGACGCTGCTGTCGGCGAGGGCGGTGACCTTGGACCAGGGCGGCGGAGAGGACAGCACCCGCTTGTCCTCCCCGGCGATCGTCAGCAGCAGCTCCAGGGCGAGGTCGAGGTCGTCCTCATAGTCGACGCCAAAGACCAGGTCGATGCGCCGCCGCCCGGCCTGGGAAAGGTTGACGATCATGTCGCCGAACACCTTGCCGTTCGGCAGGTAGACCGTCAGGCCGTCATAGTCGAGCAGCCGAGTGTTGAAGAGATCGAGCCCTGACACCACGCCCTGCCGGCCGTTCAACTCGACGCGGTCCCCGACGCGATAGGGTCTCTGCAACAGGATCATCACGCCGGCGGCGACGTTGCCCAGAGTACCCTGGAGCGCCAGGCCGATCGCCAGGGACGCGGCGCCGAGAACCGCCAGGACCGACGTCGTCTGCACCCCAAGCTGCTGCAGCACCGCGATCAGGCCGATAGCGATGATCAGGTATTTCACCAGGGCCGAGGCGAAGTCCGCCAGGGTCTTGTCGGCCGGGGTGTGACGACTGAACCGCTGCATGCCGCGTTCGGTCACGCGGGCGACGCGTTTGGCCGCCCATAGGGTGATGGCCAGGATGACGATGGCCACGACGATGCGGACGGAGAACGAGGCGACCACGGCGGCAAGGCCCCGCAGCATCTCGGCATCTCCCGAGAAGGCGGCGTCCATCGCGCGCGTAAGTGGGGCGACGGGATCGGCCTTGGCGACTTCGGCGGGCATCAAGCGTCCTGGATGGGTCGGGTGGGGCTGTGCGGCGGGATCACTGGCCGGTCAGTTCCGGCTTCTCGTCGCGGTCGGTCGGTCGTGTCTGCAGGCCGCAGGAGGTCAGGATCCATCGCCAGCGGGTCCTTCACCAAGCCGCGCTCGATCGCCGTGTAGGAGAAGGCCTCCTCCTGCCCGTCGTCCAGCAGTTCCGGCTCGCCGGTGATGGTGGCGTCTTGGTGGGGCTTGGGCGACTTTTCAGCGGGCATGGTGTGTCCCTGTGGAGTTGGAGATACTTGGGTGATCGCGGCCTGGGGACCCGCGTCACATGCAGCGCTAGGCGGCGACGGCCGCGCCCCGCGTCCAGGCCTGGCAGATGTCGGGAACGATCTCGGCGGCCGCCATGGCGCGGGCGCCTGCGGCGCCCGAGGCGCGTGTGCGCCCGTCGGGGGGGAAGGTCGCCCAGGACCAGCAACCGTCTGAGATCGAGTGGGAGAAGCCGGCGGCGGTCGAGAGACTGAGCATGGTCCTGTGCGGCCTCGGCCGCCCTGTCTGGTGGACCGAAGTAACGGGGGGATGGACGGGCGGTTCCCACGCTTCCGCCCCGCGGCGGGCGGCTGAAGCCGCGCCAGGCGGCCCCAGCAGGCCGGCCTACTTCTTGAAGGTCGCCCCGATGACGCCGGCGTCTGGCCCGTCGGGGCCGGCCGAGCGTTGCTCCTTCTCGGCCGTGCGCTTCGTGCCCTTGTCGGAAACCAGCCCCTTACGGTCGCCCAGGGGCTGGGCGGCGTTGGCCTCGCGGCCCGGTGTCTGCGGCTTGCTCATCTGCATTCTCCTGAGGGTTCGCAGATGAAAGTTCCCGGCCCTCCCGGCAGTTCCGCAGACAGGCGTCGGGAGAGCGTGGCTACTCGGCCAGGAAAGTCTCCACCTCGGCCATGAAGGCCTCAAGCCTGTCGTGGTGGACCCAGTGGCCGGCGCCCTCGAAATTCACCAGCCTGGCGTTGGTGAAGTGCTGGATGCGGCCGTCGATGACCGGATCCGACGCCCAGGACTCGGCGCCCCGCACCAGCAGCACGGGGGCGGTGATCTGGCCCCACAGGCGGTGCTGGTCGGAGTGACTGAGGCCGCCGACCCCGCCGCCGGCGTGGTTGTCGAACTTCCAGCTATAGGTCCCGTCTTCGTTCTGGTTGACGCCGTAGATGGTCAGGTGGCGGGCCTGTTCGGGCGAGAGGTGGGGGTTTTGCTCGGCCATGCGGGCGACCGCCTCGTCGAGGCTGGCGTAGCGGCGCGGCGTGCGGCCGGAGTTCTTGCGCCGGTCATCGATCCAGGCGCGCAGGCGCTCCTCCACCGTGCGCTTGGCCTGCTCGGCCATCACGTCCGGGGACGGGCCCAGGCCCTCGATGGCGACGATCTTCTTCACGCTGTCGGGAAAGGCTCCGCAGTAGTTCAGCGCGATCCCTGCTCCCAGGGAATGGGAGATGATGGTCGCCGGCGCCATGCCCTTCTGATGGATGATCTGGGCCAGGTCGTAGAGGTAGGCTGCGTTGTCATAGCCGCCACCGACCGCCCAGGCGCTGTCGCCATGGCCCCGAAGATCCGGCGCGATCACGTGGTAGCGGTCGCGAAGCCGCGCGGCGACCCAGTCCCAGTTGCGGCAGTGGTCGCGACCGCCATGGACCAGGACCAGCGGCGGGGCCGTCTCATTGCCCCAGTCGACATAGTGCAGACGCAGCCGCTGCGAGAAATAGAAGTGGGATGTCGGGCCTTCCATGGCGGTCTCCGTGCGCAGGAGGGCGAGCCTTAGCACGACGGAGCGCTCCGTCAGCGTTTCACCCCACGCCGGCCGTTGATCCTCAGGGCCGCCGGGCGGCGGCGGCCTTGGACCAGTACTCGCGGAAGAACCGCCGGGGGTCGCTCTGGGCCTGGGTGGGCTGGCCGAAGACCAGGGTGTTGCGGGCGGTGAGGTCGTAGGCCGGCCAGGCGGGGGTCTTGGGATTGGCCGGCGAGCCCGTGGCCGCCAGGGCCACCCAGGCCGAGGCGATCTCGTCGGCCAGCCGCAGATTGTCGGCCGTGGGACCGGCCAGCGGGAAGCGGATGTCGTGCATCGAATACGCGACGTCGATGCCATGCACCGCGCCGTAGCGACCGCCGAAGGCCGGGCTGGGACTGGCCCAGAGATAGGACCAGGTCGGCGCGCCGCCAGCCGCCAGCCGGCGCTCGAGCATGGTGTCGGCGCCCAGGCGGAAGGTGGTGTCGGAGTTGATGCGGGCGTTGATGATGAAGGCCGTCGCATTGGGATCGTCGTCGCGATAGGCCGACAGCAGCATGTCGGCGTCGGCGCCGACGCGGTGGTCCAGGTTCTTGCTAACCTCGTCCCACGCCATGTCGAACCGGGTCTCGCGATAGGTGCGCTCATCCAGGGCGGTGGAGATCACCAGGGGAATGTCCAGCGATTCCGTGGGCGCGCCGGGGGTGAAGGGATGGTGCGGGATCGCATCTCCGATCAGGGGGGCGAAGGACCTCGGGGCCTCGCCGCGCGCCCGGTCTTCGGCCTCGACCTCGGCCTGTGCGGCCAGCAGGGTGGCGAAGGGGACAGCCCGCAATTCCTTGATCTGGTCCGCCCGCAGGCCGAGCTGGCGCAGCAGCAGGTCCGCGGCCTTGGCCCCCTGTTCGCGGGTCATGGCCGTCAGCCGCGATCCGCTCATCACGCCGGCGCTGGAGAACAGGCCCTTGGCCCCCGGCATGGCCAGCAGGTGGCTCACCTTCGCGCCGCCGCCGGACTGACCCACGATCAGGACGCGGCTAGGATCGCCGCCGAAGGCCTCGACATTGCGCGCCACCCACCGCAGCGACGCCACCAGGTCCTGCATGCCAGCCGCACCGGAGTCGGCCAGCGGGCCGTCGTCGCCGAGATAGAGATAGCCCAGGGCGCTGAGGCGGTGGTTCACCGTCACCACCACGCAGTCGCCGAAGCGGGCCAGCATCTCGCCGTCGCCGCCCGGATTGTTGCTGGAGCCGCCATAGAAGCCGCCGCCGTGGAACCGCACGATGACAGGTTTCCGGGCTCCCGGGCTGGGGTCGGGCGTCCAGAGGTTCAGCACCAGGCAGTCTTCGCCCATGCCGCCAGGCTGCACATCGTTGAGGATCAGGTCGGCGTAGGCGTGGCGCCGGTCGCCGGGGATCTGGGGCGCGATATTGCCATAGTCGAGGGCGTCGCGGACCCCGGCCCAAGGCTCCACCGGCTGCGGCGGCAGGAACCGGTTCGCGCCGGAGGTGTCGGCGCCGTAGCGCAGGCCCTTGAAGACCGAGATCCGGCCGGATCTCAGCCCCCGCACCTTGCCCTCCGTCGTCTCGACGATGGGGAACAGCTTGGCCTCGGCGCTTCGCACGGCGCCCAGGGTCGGATGGTCAAGGCTGGTCATGATCTGCTCCAGAGCTCGCGTCAGCGACACCGATCTTCGCACACAGCTGAAGTCGATTCCAATAGACGGAATAGTGTTCCGTCATGCGGAACGTACGCCTGGCGCAGGCCCTATCGACGGGCGCGCGGGAGCGAGACGGAAAGCCGCGCCGAACTAGGTTCTCAATGTCCTCACCCTGACAAATCTCAACGGCGACCGAAGACTGTCATATGGCCGTCACCGCCACGACACGGCTTGGAGGCAACGCTGCATCGTCGCTCCGGGCCGCCGGAGCCGGGAGTGCGCAATGGCTCGATCAGCATGGTTTTCCGCCGCGGTGGCCCTTGGCCTCGGCGTCACCCTGGCGGGGTGCGGTGAGAAGACGCCGGTGGCCGACACCGGTGACTGGCGCAGCGGAATCAAAGAGATCCGCATGGCTGTCAGCGGAAGCAATGACGACCCCAGGATCGTCAAGCGGCGGAGCCTCTACCGGGCTCGGCTGAGCGAGGCCATCGGCCTGCCTGTCAAGCTGTACGAGAGCTCCGACTACAACGGCGTCATCCAGGCCCTGTCCTCCGGCCAGGTCGATCTGGCCCAGATGGCCGGCGGCGGCTACGCCAATGTCGACGCCCAGATCGGCCCTCTCGCAGCCCCGATCCTGACGACCCGCCAGGCCGAGGGGGGCACCGGCTACTACTCGACCATCGTCGTCCGCGCCGACAGTCCGATCCGCACCCTGGCCGACATGAAGGGCCGGTCCCTAGGCTATGTGGATTTCAACTCCACCTCCGGCTACCTCGTGCCCCGCGCCAGGCTGCGCGAGGAGGGCATCGACCCCGACACCTATTTCGGCAAGACCTCCTTCGCCGGCGGCCATACCCAGGCGGTGATGGCCCTGGCCAACGGTCAGTTCGACGGGGCGATCCTGCAGGCCAGCGGCGGCGACCCGGTGAATGGCTTCAGCCGAGGCGCGCTGCACACCATGGCCCGCCGCAAGCTGGTGGACCTCAAGGACTTCCGCATCATCTGGACGGCCGGACCCATTCCCAGCGAGGCCTTCGTCGTCCGCACCGACCGGCCGCAGCCGCTGATCGACACCGTTCGCGGCACAATGGGCGCGCTGCCCTATGACGAACCCGACCTGTGGGTGGACGTCGGACAACTGGACGGGTCGGCCTACACCTCGGTCACTCGCGAACACTACAAGGACGTCATCGCCCTGCGCGCCGCCGACATCGCGCAGCGTCGCGGACAAGGAGGCCGGCCGTGAGGAAGATCCTGCTGGCGGTCTCCGCCATCGTCCTCGTGGCGGCCGCGGACAAGCCGCCCGCCACCAGCCTGCGCATCGCCGCCGTGACGCCGACGGCGGGCCCCTGCGCGCCGCTGGACGCCACCGCGGCGCCTGGCGAGAAGGCCTATTACGATCATCTCGCCAAGCGGCTCGACGTGAAGGTGCTGAAGTGCCCGGTGGCCGACCAGGCCGCCGCCGCCGCCGCGCTGGCGGCCGGAAGCCTCGACATGGCCCTTCTTGATCCGGTGAGCTTCGCCCCGGTGGCGGCGACGACTCGCGCCATCCTCACGATCCGCCCCGAGGGCGGACTGAACCGCATTCCGGTGGTGGTGGCGGCGCCGGCCGCGGGTCCCGTGAAGCGGCTGGAGGATCTGCGCGGCAAGACCCTGGCCTTCGGCGGATCGATGCCGGCCGCCCGAGCCCTGCCCAGCAGGGTCCTCGCCGAGCGAGGGTTTGGCGTTGATGTCCTCAAGGCTGAAGTGGCGGCGGCCGACGCCGCTGACGCGCTCGACAAGCTGCGGTCTGGAGAGGCTGACGCCATCGTCCTGCACGCGGCGGCCTGGCAGCGGCTCTGCATGCCCGACGATCCCAAGGCCAAGCCGCTTTGCAGTGACCTCAAGGTTCTGCTGAAGGCGCGCCCCCAGGCCGCGCAGGCGATCGTCGTGCGCAAGGACATCGCCAACGAGACTCGTTACCGCCTGATCGGCATCCATATGCCGATGCACCTGGAGAACAGGGCCGCCTTCACCTGGGCCTCATCCTGGACGCCTAAGGCCGCTGAGTTCGAGCCCACCGAGGCCCTGGCCCTGGTGGCCACGCGATGACGGCCGTGGCCGAGTTCGAAGCGCTGCGCCGGCGAACCCTACGCCGCCAGCGCCTGGAGGCCCTGGTCGGCCTGCTGATCTTCTCGGCCATCCTGCTGATCTCGTTCCAGCGCAGTCAGTTCTTCTCCTCCGATATCGGCGGCGACCCCTTGGGGCGGATCGGCGACTTCTTCAATCGAATGATCCCGGACCTGAAGGGCGATGTCCTGCTGGAAGACCGCAGGACGACCGGCTCCATGGCCTGGTGGTTCTATGACCTGCCGGTCTGGCTGAAGCTGGGGTGGCAGACCGTGGAGATGGCTATCGTGGCCACGGTTTTCGGCGCGATCGGTGGCCTGTTCGCCTCCTTCCTCTGCGCGCGCAACCTGATGCCCATTGCGGCGGTGCGCTTCACCGTGCGGCGGACTCTCGAGGCGATCCGAACCTTGCCGGACCTGGTGCTGGCGCTCCTGCTCGTTGCCGCCTTCGGGGTCGGCCCGCTGGCCGGGGTCATCACCCTGGCCATCTCCACCATGGGGGGGCTGGGCAAGCTGTTCGCCGAGATCAATGAGGAGGTCGACGCTCGGCAGCTGGAAGCGATGGAGGCGTCGGGCACCGGCCTTATCCGCAAGATCCGCTACGGTGTGATCCCCCAGGTCCTGCCCAACTACGCCTCCTACGCCCTGATCCGGCTGGAGGGGAACCTGGGCGGCGCCGCGGCTCTGGGCATCGTGGGCGCCGGCGGCATCGGCATCGAGCTGCAGCGGGCCATCACCTACACCGAGTTCGACACCTACCTGGCGATCCTGCTGCTGATCGTCGGCATGATCTTCCTGATCGACATGGCCTCCGAAGCTATTCGCCATCGCCTGATCGGCCTGGGGGAAGCGCGATGACCCGCGAGAATCACGCCCGCGCCCTGCTGCTGGCGCCCCAAGCCATGCGCGCCAGTGGGGCCGCGCGTCTGCAGCGCATGGGACTGGTCGTGCTGGGGGTCGCCGCGTTCGTGGCCATGTGCATCGACCTGAAGCTGGCGCCCGAGGCCATGCTCGCCGGGATGGACAAGTTCGGCCAGCTTACCGCCGGAGCCTTCCCCCCCAGCGACGGTGGCGATCTGCCCCGCATTCTCAAGGCCCTGGCCGAAACCTTCGCCATGGCCTTCGCCGGCACGGTGCTGGCCGCGCTGGCGGCTCTGCCCCTGGGGGTGCTGGGCGCCAAGACGGTGGTGGGGCAGCCTGTGCTGCACTTCGCCTTTCGCCGGGTGCTGGACTGGTTCCGGGGCGTCCCAGCGCTGGTCTGGGCCCTGATCCTGGTCTCGGCCTTCGGGCTTGGACCCTTCGGCGGCGTGATCGCCCTGGCGCTCGCCGATGTGCCGAGCCTGGCCAAGCTGTTCTCCGAGGCGATCGAGAACGGCGACGAAAGGCCCCTGGAGGGTGTCCGCGCCGCCGGCGCCTCGCCCCTGATGGTGCTGCGCTACGGCCTCGCCCCGCAGGTGACGCCGATCATGGCCAGCCAGGTGCTGTTCTTCCTGGAGAGCAACTTCCGCAACGCCGCGGTGCTGGGCATCGTCGGGGCCGGCGGGATCGGGTTCGAGCTGGAGGAGCGCATCCGCATCTTCGCCTTCGACCAGGTGTTCTTCATTATCGGCCTCTACATGATCTGCGTCGCGGCCCTGGACACCGTCTCCCAGCAGCTCAGGAAGCGGCTGGCCTGAAGGCCGGAAACGAGCCGTCCAGCGGGGCCGAGGCGTCGAGGCCGACGGACACGGTCCCCCAGGCGCAGGCGTGGGCGAGCGCCGCCTGCATGTCCGCGCCGGCCGTCAGGGCCTCGAGCAGGCCGGCGGCGAAGCAGTCCCCGGCGCCCGTGGCGTCCACCACCGTGGTCGGCCGCGGCGTGGCCCGCAGGATACGCCGGCCGTCATGGGCCGTGACGCCGTGACCGCCCCGGGTCAGGACCATCCAGCTCAGCCGCTCACCAACCTGGGCCCGTCCGGCGGCGAAGGGATCGGCCAGGGTGGCGGCGTCGCAGTCGTCCATCGAGGCCACCAGGACATCGCAGGGACCCGCGAATCCGCCTGCCGGCCAGTGGGCCACCACGGGACCCTGGCAGGCCGCCGCCCAGGCTTCCGCCCCTGGGTAGGGCGCGCGGACATAGAGGCCGTCGAACGCCGCGTCGGACTCGGGCGGGGGCAGGGTCGGCGGCTTGACCGGCTCGACATCCAGGCCGAGGACCAGGCGCTCACCCCCGGGCTCGATGAGGATCAAGGTGGTGCGGCTGGCGCCGTCCCTGCGAATGACGTGGCGGGTGTCCAGCCCGGCTGCCCGGACCAGGGCCAGGCAGGCGTCGCCATCGGCGTCGGCCGCCACCACTCCGCCGACCGCGACCTGGTGGCCGGCGCGCGCCAGGGCGACCCCTGCGTTCGCCGCGCCACCCCCCAGCCGTCCAGCCAGGGCGCCGTCCAGGCTCTTGCCCAGCACGCGGCCGCCGGACTCCAGAGGCCCGCTCAGCCGCACCGGCCGGTCCAGCGCCAGGGCGCCGATCACCAGGAAATCGGCCATCAAATCCTCCGCGCTCCTGACACCATAACGTGAACCGGTGACGCGGACGCGACGCCGACAAATCGCCCCTTGGTCCAGCGCCCGATCGCCCCGCCGTCACGTCCGGGTCACGGCGCGCCGCTAGCGTCCGCTCATAGGTCTGTACCTGGAGGTCCGATGCTCGAACTGCATGGCGTCAGCAAGCGCTTCGGCGAAACCCTGGCGGTGAACAGCGTGTCGTTTTCCTGCAAACGAGGTGAGCTGGTGGGGATCATCGGCCGATCGGGGGCCGGCAAGTCGACCCTGCTGCGGCTCATCAACCGCCTCAGCGACCCGAGCGAGGGCAAGATCACCTGGGACGGCGATGACGTCAGTCACCTGAAGGGTGCGCCCCTGCGCAAGTGGCGCCGTCGCTGCGCCATGATCTTCCAGCAGTTCAACCTCAGCCCCCGCCTGGACGTCATCACCAATGTCCTGGTGGGCGTGGTGGGCGAGCGCCCGCTGTTCAGTTCGCTGATCAAATTCTTCCCCGCCTCCGACCGGGCCCGCGCCATCCTGGAGCTCGACGCCCTGGACATGGCCTCCGCGGCCCTGCAGCGAGCGGGCACCCTGTCGGGCGGACAGCAGCAGCGGGTCGCCATCGCGCGCGCCATGCTACAGGATCCCGACCTGGTCCTGGCCGATGAGCCCGTGGCCTCCCTCGACCCGGTCAACGCCGAGGTGGTCATGGAGGCCCTCCAGAAGATCTGCCGGGAGCGCAATGTGCCGGTGATCGTCAACCTGCACAGCCTGGACATCGCGCGGCGCTACTGCACCCGGGTGATCGCCATGGCCAAGGGCGCCGTGGTGTTCGACGGTCCGCCGAGCGCGCTCACCCCCGCGGTGCTGGACCGCGTCTATGGCGGGCGCACCAGCGCCCCCGAACCCTTCAGCGTCGTGGCGGCCGCCTGATGAGGCTGCGTCTGGCCGATCGGCCGCTCGAGGACGGTTACCTCTATTTCGACCGCTATGTTCAACAAGAGCCGGCCGAGGCCCGCGATAGCGCGGCGCCGGTGGTGCACAAGGACGCCCAGGTGCACGACTCGATCCTGGGGCCCTGGACCCGCGTCGGGGCCCGCACCAGCTTTTCCGAAGTCTCGATGGGCGCCTACAGCTACATCGTCAACGACGCCTCGGCCAACTATGCGGAGATCGGCAAGTTCTGCTCGATCGCCCGGGACGCACGGCTCAACCCCGGCAACCACCCGACCTGGAAGGCCGCGCTGCACCACTTCACCTACCGCACCCGCTCCTACGAGCTGGGCCCCGAGGACGATCACGACTTCTTCGAATGGCGGCGGTCGCACACCGTGACCCTGGGCCACGACGTCTGGATCGGCCACGGCGCCACCGTCCTGCCCGGGGTGAGCATCGGCACCGGCTCGGTGGTGGGCGCGGGGGCTGTGGTGTCCAAGGACGTGCCGCCCTTCACCATCGTCGGCGGGGTTCCCTCCAAGCCGATCCGTGAGCGCTTCCCCAAGGCTGTCCAGGATGGTCTGCTGGCGGTTTCCTGGTGGGACTGGAGCCATGAGCGCCTCGCCGACGCCATCGACGATTTCCGCGACCTCGACGCCGACGCCTTCGTCGAAAAGTACGCCTGAGGCCGGCATGCTTGTGCTCGTGGTCGGGCCCTCCGGGGCCGGCAAGGACACTCTGCTGGACGGCGCCCGGGCGGCGCTCGACGGTGATCCCGAATTCGTCTTTCCCCGCCGCGAGATCACCCGCCCGGCCGAGGCGGGCGGCGAGGACCATGACCCCGTCGACGAGGACCAGTTCGTCGCCCGCGAGGCCGCCGGCGGCTACGCCCTGACCTGGCGGGCTCACGGGCTGGCCTATGGAATCCCGGCCGAGATCGCCGACGACCTGGCTCTCGACCGCACCGTGGTCGTCAATGTCTCGCGCGCCGTGCTGGACGCGGCCCGGGCCAGCTTCGGCGCCCTGAGGGTGCTGGTGGTGACCGCAGATCCCGAAATCCTGGCCCACCGGCTGTCACAGCGGGGTCGTGAGAGCGCGGCCGACATCGCACAGCGCCTGGCTCGCGCCGAGGCCATACCGGTCACGGGCGACGATGTGGTGGTGGTTCAGAACGACAGCACGCCACAGGAGGGCGTGGCCCGCTTCCTGGCCGCCCTCAGGCGCTGAAGCTGAACCGCTCCAGAATCCGGAACCGCGCCTCTCGGTCGTCCTGCTTGAAGACCGCCAGGCCGTCGAACAGGTGCGGCCCGGTCTCCTCCATGAAGTGATCGCGCAGCACGGCCAGGACACGGGTCCGGACGGCGTCGTCACGGATGGACCCGGTGAGGGTCATGTGGAAGCGGAAGTCCTCGAGGACATGGGGATAGCCCCATTCCACCAGGCGCGCGTCCTGCTCCGGGGTCAGCGGGGCCTTGCGGCGGCGCGCCAGGTCGGCGTCCGACAGCGGCGCGCGGAAGGTGTCGAAGTCGCGGACACAGAGGGCGTGCAGGGCCTGCATCTCCGGCGAGGGCTGCTGGAGCTGGAAGGCCAGGAACCGGCCCAGGGCGGCGGGCGCGATCGGGACCTCGAAGGGGGGCAGGCCCGCGGCCCGTCGCCCGACCGCCGCCAGCAGTTCGGCCTCGCCGCGCCCGGGCGCGAGTTCGAAGGGCGCCTTGAGCGTCCCGTGGAAACCGTAACCGCGAGGGTCTTGCGTCAAGGCGTCCAGGTCCAGCGCGTCGAGGCCGGGCAGGGGGCGGCGTGACGCCGCGGCGCCTGTGTAGGCGTCGGCGCCCAGCCAGGCCGACGCCTTGTCCCACAGCCGCGTGCCCGGCCGCGGGGCGTAGTAGATCGCGTAGCGGGCGGTCATGCGGTCCGCTGGCCCCGCAGCCAGACCTCGGTGGGGACCGGCCATCCGGCAGAGCGTCGCGTGACCCGGACGATGTCGGCGCGCTGGCCCGGCGCGATTTCGCCGCGGTCATTCAGGCCCAGGCTGCGGGCCGGGTTGGCCGCGACAGTGGCCAGGGCCTTCTGCGGCGTCCAGCCCATGTCGTCGATCAGCATGAAGGCGGAGCGGAGCATGGAGAGGGGCACGTAATCCGAGGCCAGGATGTCGAGAACGTCGTGCTGGGCGCACTCACGGGCCGACAGATTGCCAGAGTGCGAGCCGCCGCGCACGAAGTTCGGCCCGCCCATGCAGATGGCCATGCCAAAAACCTTCGACTTCAGCGCGGCCTCAAGGGTGACGGGGAACTCGGCGATGACGCAGCCGTCGTCGTGGGCCTCCTGCACATGCTCCAGGGTGGCGTCGTCGTGGGCGCAGATCGGCACGCCGTATTCGCGGGCGAAGGCCACCACGCTGCGGCGGTTGGACTGGGCCACCGAAGGGTCACGACCGGCATGGCGCCGGGCCATCATCTCGTCGATCTCGGCCTCGCTGCGGCCAGCGGCCACCATGCGGGTTTCAAGGGCGGCCACGTTGGAGGTCTGCCGCTGGCCGGGGGTGTGGTCCATCACCGACAGCAGTTTCAGGCGGGGATTGTCGGCGTGGGGCTCGAGCAGGGTCAGCAGCTCGGGATTGGTCACCTCGCAGCGCAGGTGGAGCAGGTGCTCGGCGCGCAGGGCGCCGTCAGCCTGGGCCGCATCCATGCCGGCGATCATGGGACCGAGGGCTTCCTTGCGGTCGAGACCTTCCTTGCGCCCGTGCAGGCTGAGGGAGTCCAGCACGGTGGTGATGCCGGCTGAGGCGCACTGGCCGTCGTGGGCCAGGGCCGCGCCATAGGCGTCCCACAGGGCGCCGGGACGGGGCTGGTAATGCTTTTCCAGGTTGTCGGTGTGGATATCCACGAGACCGGGAATGAGCCAGTCGCCGCCCCAATCGTGGGCGTCGGCCGACGGGCTCTCGCGAGCCTCGACGGCGAGGAGCACCTCGCCCCGCACCACCAGCTCGCCGCGCACCAGGCCCTGGGGCGTGACGATATTCCGCGAGAAGATGCGCTGTTCCATGATCAGGCGGCCGCCTTGAACTCAGACACCCCGAACAGACGGGTGGCGACGGCGTCGCGAACGTCATGGTCGTGAAAGATTCCGATCATCGCCGCGCCCCGGGCCAGCGCCTGCTGGATCAGGGTCACCACGATGGCGCGGTTCTCGGCGTCCAGGGAGGCGGTGGGTTCGTCCAGCAGCATGACCGGATAGTTGCGGATGAAGCTGCGGGCGATGTTCACGCGCTGCTGCTCGCCGCCGGAGAAGGTGGCGGGTGGCAGCTCCCAGTGGGCCCGCGGCAGACGCAGGGCCGAGAGCAGGGTCTCGGCGCGCGCCTGGGCTTCCTCGGTGGAGACCCCGTTCTCCAGCAACGGCTCCATGACCAGCTGCAGGGTGGAGATGCGCGGGATCACCCGGAGGAACTGGCTGACATAGCCGAGCGTGCGACGCCGCACGTCCAGAACCTGGTGCGGCAGGGCCTGGGTGATGTCCACATAGGCGCCGTCGTGGAGGACGCGCACCGAGCCCTGGGTCGGCAGATAGTTGCCGTAGATGGAGCGCATCAGGGTGGACTTGCCGACGCCGGACTCGCCCGCCAGCACCACGCATTCGCCGGGAGAAACCTCCAGGCTCAGGCGCTCGAAGACCGGAATGGACGCAGAGTCGGCGTTGTGGAGGACGAAGGTCTTGGCCAGGTCCTCGACGACGATGAGGGGAAGCGTGCTCATGGTGTGACCTAGATCTGCAGGACGGAGGAGACGAGGAGCTGGCTGTAGGGATGCTGGGGATCATCCAGCACCTGGTCGGTGAGGCCGGTCTCCACGACGAAGCCGTTCTTCATGACGATCAGCCGGTCGGCCATCAGGCGGGCCACGGCCATGTCGTGGGTGACGATGATCACGGCGAGGCCCAGGTCGCGCACCAGCTCGCGCAGCAGGTCCAGCAGGCGGGCCTGGACCGAGACGTCGAGACCGCCGGTGGGCTCATCCATGAACACCAGGCGGGGCCCGTGGATCAGGTTGCGCGCCACCTGGATGCGCTGCTGCATGCCGCCGGAGAAGTTGCGCGGCTTGTCGTCGATGCGGCGGGTGTCGAGCTCGACGCGCTCAAGCCACTCGATGGTGGCCGCGCGCATCTGGCCATAGTGCCGGTTGCCCAGGTTCATCAGCGGCTCGGCGACATTGGCGCCGCCGGAGACCCGCATGCGCAGGCCGTCGCGGGGGTTCTGGTGCACGAAGCCCCATTCCTCGCGCTGCATGCGCCGGCGGTCAGGTTCGTTCAGACCGTAGATGTCGGTCAGGCCAAAGCGGCTGGTGTCGAACTCCACCTTGCCGGCCGAGGGCGGCAGCTTGCCCGAGATGGCGTTCAGCAGGGTGGTCTTGCCCGAGCCGCTCTCGCCCACGATGCCAAGCACTTCGCCCGGCCGCAGCTCGAAGGTGACGTCCCGGCAGCCGACGACATGGCCATACGACTTGGTGAGGTTGGTAACCCGCAGCAGCGGGGCGGCCTGGGTCATGCCCGAGGTCGCGTGAGGTTTGGTGAGTACCGCGGGATCCATCACGCCGGCTCCTTGTCGAGGGCGGCGAGCTGGTGGCCCGCCATCGGGCCGGCGTGGCCGGCGGCGCGGCGTTCAGCGCAGAAGTTGCTGTCGGAGCAGACGAACATCCGGTCGCCGGTGTCATCCAGGACCACCTCGTCGAGGTAGCTCTCCTCAGCGCCGCAGAGGGCGCAATCCTCTTCCCAGGTCTGGGTTTCGAAGGGGTGATCGTCGAAGTCCAGGCTGCGGACGTTGGTGTAGGGCGGCACGGCGTAGATGCGCTTCTCGCGCCCGGCGCCGAACAGCAGGATGGCGGGGTTTTGGCCGAGCTTGGGATTGTCGAACTTGGGGATGGGCGAGGGGCTCATCAGGTAGCGCTCCTCGATCATGGTGGGATAACCCACCGTCGAGGCGATGTAGCCGTGGGCGGCGACGCTCTCGTAGAGGGAGACGTACTGCAGGCCGTATTCCTCATAGGCGTGCATGGCGCGGGTCTCGGTCTCGCGGGCTTCCAGGCCGCGCAGCGGCTCGGGCTGCGGCACCTGGAAGACCAGGACCTGGCCTTCGGTAAGACCTTTTTCCGGGATGCGGTGGCGGGTCTGTATGATGGTCGCCTCGCCGGTCTCCTCGGTGGTGGCCACGTCGGCCACCTGGGCGAAGAAGCGGCGGATCGAGACGGCGTTGGTGGTGTCGTCGGCGCCCTGGTCGATGCACTTATAGACATCGTCTGGACCGATGATCGCCGCGGTCAGCTGGATGCCGCCCGTGCCCCAGCCATAGGGCACCGGCATTTCGCGAGACCCGAAGGGCGCCTGGTATCCGGGGATGGCCAGGGCCTTCAGGATCGCGCGGCGGATCATCCGCTTGGTCTGCTCATCCAGGTAGGCGTAGTTGTAGTAGCGCTCGGGCTCATTGGGACGCGCGGTCATTCGGCGGCTTCCTTCATCGCGGCGGCGCGCTCGGCATAGTCGCGGCGCTGACGGCGGATCAGTTGCAGGTCGGCCTGGAAGTCGACGTAGTGCGGCAGTTTCAGGTGCTGCACGAAGCCGGAGGCCTCCACGTTGTCGGAGTGATAGAGGACGAATTCCTCATCCTGGCAGGGGGCCGAAGCCTCGCCGGCGGCCGCGTCCCGCAGGGCCCGATCGACGATGGCCATGGACATCGCCTTGCGCTCGCAGTGGCCGAAGGTCAGGCCGTAGCCGCGGGTGAACTGCGGGGCGGTGTCGACCCCGCCGCCGTAGGTGGAGATCATCTGGCACTCAGTCAGGGTCAGCTCGCCGATCTCGATGGCGAAGCCCAGTTCGTCGGGGATGAACTCCACGGCGACCTCGCCCAGGCGGATCTCGGCGCAGAGCGGGTGGGTCGAGCCCCAGCCGCGCTGCGAGGAGTAGGCCAGGGAAAGCAGGAAGCCTTCGTCGCCACGGGCCAGGGCCTGCAGGCGCTGATCGCGGCCGGCCGGGAAGGCCATCGGCTCGCGCGTCAGGTCGAAGGGCGCGGGCGCCTCGTCGGTCTGGGTGTCGGGCTCGAGCAGGTCCTCGTGGGCGAAGACCGAGGCGATGGTGGCCATGGGATAGGCCTGGGGCTCCTCGGCCTCCAGGGCGCGGTCCACCGGGGTCTCGCCGTTGGCGGCCAGGGTGAAGTCCAGCAGCCGGTGGGTGTAGTCGAACGTCGGGCCAAGCACCTGGCCGCCCGGAATGTCCTTGAAGGCCGCTGAGACCCGGCGGCGGACGGCCATCTGACCGGTCTCCACCGGCAGGGAGGCGCCGAAGCGGGGCAGGGTGGTGCGGTAGGCCCGCGTCAGGAAGATGGCCTCCGGCAGGTCGCCGCGCGCCTGCTTGACCGCCAGGGCCGCGAGGTCGCGGTCGTAGCAGGACCCCTCGCTCATCACCCGGTCGATGGAGAGCGAGAGCTGTTCGCGGATCTGATCGGTTCCGATCTCCGGGATGGCGACGTCGCCCCGGCGATCCTCGGCGAGCCAACGGTGCGCGTTGGTGATCGCTCGCTCGCCGCCCTTAACTGCCACATAGGCCATGTCAGTCTCCCTTGATGGTGATGCGCGTCGAACGCGGCAGCGCGGTTACGCGGTCGCCGGCGACGAAGATGAAGTCCACGCCGAACTGGAACCGCTCCTGGTTGGCCTGGACCTGGGCCCAGAACCCGTCGGGCAGGCCCGCGAGGGCCAGGGTCGTTTCGGTCTTGATGCCCGGGCCGGTGAGCACGACTTGGGGCCCGTCCTCCAGGGACGGCAGCTGGATGACCAGGGTGGTGGAGCGGTCCGGGTACTTGGCGTCGCCCATGTTGAAGGCGGAGATCGCCGGCGCCGCGCTGATGTCGGAGATCAGGGCGAAGGCCGCGGCCAGCGGATCTTCGGTCAGCGGCGCGCCGCAGTGGAAGCGGATCCAGCCCTCGGCGAGCCCGCCGCGCAAGCGCGGGTCGAGCCAGACCAAGGTCTCGAAATCGAAGAGGGTCAGGGCGACGGCGCCGGCGGCGCGGTCCAGGCCCTGGGGCGCGTCGGGGGCGAAGGCCAGGTCATGGATGACGCCGGGACGGGCCATGCACTCCATCACCTTGCGGAAGACGGCCTGGCTGCCCCGGGTGGGATCGGCGAAGGCCGGCGCGATATCGGCGAGATCGAGGACGGCGGACATCAGCCGGGGCTCCGGGTGCGGACCATGGTGAAGAAGTCGACCTTGGTGGCCGCGGCCTTGCGGGCGGCCGTGTCGCGGCGCTCGTCCTGGGTCCTGGCCAACTTGGCGATCACGGCGCCCTCGACGGAGGGGCGCAGATCGGCCGATTGCATCATGGCGTCCACCGCCGCGGCGATCTCCGCATGCTTGCGATCGCGGCCGGCCACATAGCCGATCCCGGTCTCGCCGCTGTCGAGCCGCACCGCGGCGCGGGTGACGGTCATCTCGCCGAGGTTGAAGGCGTCACCGCCGCCGCCCATGCGGCCGCGCACCAGGACCATGCCGATCTCCGGCGCACGCAGCGCGCGGTATTCCGGCGGCGAGGCCAGGCTTTCCCAAGCCGCGAGGACTTCCTTCGGCTGCGCCTTGGCGAGGATGGAGAGCCACCGCCGCCGCTCCGGCGTCGCCTCGACAACTGGTTGGACCGCCATCGATAACCTCCGACAAATAAGCAGGTTGTTGTATTCGCTTAAGTCGAGTGTTAGTTGAGCGAAGATCTTCCGGCAACAAGCCAATGATGAAGGTTCTTTGACGTCAATAGAACTTGTCTAGATTGGTGTCGCAAGACTGATAAGAGCGAATGATACGAAGGTGGTCATGGCCCTTTGGCGCACGATCTCACAATCCCTGGAGCGCCGGATTCTGGCGCGGGAACTAACGCCCGGCGACAAGCTGCCGACGGAGTTCGAACTCTCGCGGGAGTTCATGGTCAACCGCCATACGGTGCGCCGGGCGCTTTCCGACCTGCAGGACAAGGGCATCGTGGAGTCCACCCAGGGGCGGGGCAGCTATGTCCGCCGGCCCTCCACCCCCATGCAGCTTCAGCGGCGTCCGCGTTTCGCAGAGCACGTGCGCGAACGTGGACGGATCCCGCGCACCGAGACCCTAAAGCTGATGACGCGGGCTGCGGACGCCAAGGCCGCGGCCCAGCTGGGCCTGCGTCCCGGCCAGCCCATCATCTTTCTGGAGCGCTGCCGGTTCATCGACGATGAACCCACCGGCATCAGCCAGCACCACTTCAGCCACGACCGGTTTCCCACCTTCATCGACATGTACCGGGTGCGGGGATCGATCACCCAGACGCTGATCGATTCCGGCATCCCGGACTACACCCGCCGGCGCACCGCCATTTCAGCCCGGCTGCCTACGGTCGAGGAGGCCGAGCAGCTACGCATCCCGCGGCACGTCCCGCTGCTGGTGCACCGCTATCTCAACATCGACGGCCTCGGCAGGCCCCTGGAGTACGGGATTTCCCGCTCCACGACCGAGGTGGTGATCGACTTCCCAGACCCAGAGCGGCCCTGATCCGCAGATTGAAAGGAACCGCCGTGGAGTTCGCGTTCAAAAACGCCCAGGTCGTCACTGCCGACGACTCGTTCCTGGGCTCGGTCCTGGTGCGTGACGGCAAGATCGTCGCGGTGGACCGCGGCGGCTCCGTGGGGGAGGACCTCGCGGGCGACGTCCTGATGCCGGGCGTGATCGACCTGCACACCGACAATCTGGAAAAGCACTTCTTTCCCCGGCCCAACATCGACTGGAACCCCATCTCGGCGGCGGTGACCCATGACGGCTGCTGCCTGTCGGTGGGGGTGACCACGGTGTTCGACAGCCTGAGCATCGGCACGTTCAATCCGTCGGTGGCGCGCAACCACGACAATCTGCCCCGGCTGGCCAACGGCCTGCTGGCCGCCCGCGACGCCGGCATGCTGAAGGCCGATCATCGCCTGCACTGGCGCTGCGAAACCCCGGCCGATGACCTTCCGGCGCGGCTGGAGCAGTTGGCGAGCCATCCCCTGACCTCGCTGTTCTCCCTGATGGACCACACGCCGGGGCAGCGGCAGTACCGCAACATCGAGAAGCACCTGGCCAACTGGAGCGCCAACGGCATGTCCGTTCAGGACATCGACGAGCGCCTGGCCGGCATCCGCGATCGTCAGGGCCGCAACGCCGCCAACAACCGCCGCCTGGTGGCCGACCTGGCCAAGTCGCGGGGCATACCCCTGGCCAGCCACGATGACGAAGACGTCGAACATGTCGACGAGGCCGCCGACCTGGGCGCCACCGTCTCAGAATTCCCCGTGACCATCGAGGCCGCCCGGCGCGCCAAGGAACGCGGCATGGTGGTGGTGATGGGCGGCCCCAACCTCATGCGGGGCGGCTCCTATTCGGGCAATGTCCCGGCCTCGGAGCTGGCCGACGCGGGCCTGCTCGACGCCTTCGCTTCCGACTATGTACCGCGCAGCCTGATCGAGTGCGCTTTCGCGCTGACGGCCGCGCCCTTCGGCTGGAGTCTGGCCCGGGCCGTCGCGGTCGTGACCGAGGCTCCGGCCCGCGCGGCCCAGCTCACCGATCGCGGGACCATCACGACCGGCGCGCGCGCCGACCTGGTGCGGGTCAACACCCGCGGTGGCCTGCCGGTCGTGCGCGGCGTCTGGGTCGAGGGGCAGCGCGCCGCCTGACGCCTCGTGCGTATCGTCACCCTCAACACCTGGAAGAACGAGGGGGACTACCGCCGCCGCCTGCAGCTGATGGGCGACGGATTGCGGGAATTGGCGCCTGACGTCGTCTGCCTGCAGGAGTGCTTCGCCGCGGAAGGTTTCGACACCGCCGGCTGGTTGGCGGCGGAACTGGGCCTCGTCGCCCACCAGGCTCCGTCTCGACGCAAGGTCCGCGCGCACCAAGGCCGCGACCTCGACAGCAGCTCGGGCCTGGCGATCCTGGCCCGGGCGCAGGGCGTCGCCGACCGCCTGGACCTGGCCAGCCATCCCGCCGACGGCGACCGCATCGCCCAGCGCCTGGACCTGGAGGTCGAGGGCCGGCCGCTGCGCATTCTCAACCTGCACCTGGCTCACCTGCGCGGCGCCGATGGGCTGCGTGCGCGGCAACTAGCCGAGGCCCTGGCCTGGGCCGGCGAGGGACTGACGGGCGGGCTGGTGGTGGCGGGCGACCTCAACGCACAGGCCGCCGACGCGGCTCTGGCGCCTCTGGGGCTGGATCCGCGCCCCGGCACCCTGCAGGGCGCGCGGGTCGGCGACACGCCCGTGGGCCTGACGGCGATCGACCATTGCGTGCTGCACCGACCGGGCCCTTGGCGCGAGGTCGCCGCTCTCCGCGGTCTCGACACCCCCGACGCCGAGGGCTGGTATCCCAGCGACCACGCCGCCGTCGGCCTGGATCTGGCCTGACCCAAAGAAAAACGCTCCCGCACTGGGATGCGGAAGCGTGAAGTCTTCAGCCGGACGCCGCGGAGGGCGCCCGGCCGTGGGGATTAGAAGCTGGCGCGGACGCCGAAGAGGTACTTGCGGCCGAAGCCTTCGACTTCGTAGGGCCGGTGTTCCTGGCCCTGGTAGCGCACGCCCCGCTCATCGGTGAGGTTGTTGGCGTCGATGAACAGCGAGACGTAGGGGTTGATCTCGTAGCGGATTGAGAGATCGAGCCGCGTGGTTTCGTCCCAGTAAAGGTTGGCGTTGGCCGCGCTGCCGCTGGGGAACACCTCGTCAAGCCAGTCGGTGCGGTACTGGTAGGTGAGGCGGGTCGACAGGCCGTACTTCTCATAGAACAGCGTGGCGCCCAGGATCCGGTCTGAGGTGCCCGGGAACTTCACCGTGGAGCCGTCGGGGGTTTCGAAGTCGCCCTTGGTGAAGGACGCGCTGCCCTGGAAGCCGAAGCCCGAAGTCCAGCCCGGCAGGAAGGTCCAGGGCTGGTAGTAGACGAACTCGATCCCGCTCAGGTTGCCCTCGCCGCCGTTCAGGGTGGTGGTGAGGGTGTAGGCGCTGCGGTCGACCCCGCCGAAGTCGTAGCTGTCGTCGCCCACGATCTTGGAGGCGTCAAACAGCACATCCTTGACGTTGCGGTAGTAGGCGCTGACCGCCAGCAATGAGGCCGGCGCGAAGTACCACTCCGCCGAACCGTCGAAGCCGTAGGCGGTCTCAGGCGCCGCGAAGGGGTTGCCGCCGCTGATCGTCTGGGCGGAGTCGCTGATGCTGACGGTGGCCGAGAGATCGGACATGCTGGGCCGCGCCTGGCCGGTGATGAAGGCGGCGCGCAGCTTCAGGTCGTCTGAATAGTCGAAGGTGTAGTGCAGGCTCGGGAAGTACTGGGTCTCTTCCGAAGAGAAGGAGAGCGGGACAAGCGTGCCGCCGAGGGCGGCCCGGCCCTGGGTCTCCAGTTCGGTGCGTTCAAGACGCAGGCCGGCGATCAGGGTGTGGCGGTCCCACTTCCAGCGGTTCATGGCGTAGGCCGAGGCCACCGTCTCATCGACCGTATTGGCCGAGCGCGGGTCGAAGTCATAGACCGCGAAGTTGCCCGTGCCCGCCTTGTTGGCCGCGCGCGCCGCCGCCATCAGCACGTCGAGCTGCTGACGCATGGCCTTGTTGTGCATGTAGGAGACGGTGTAGCCGAAGTCGAAGTTGGTATCCCAGGGGTTGGCCGTCACGAAGGCGTTGGCGTTCCACGGCAGGCCCAGGGTGTTGGCGACATTGCGCAGGTTGAAGCCGTTGCGATTGGCGGTCACCACCGTGCCGTCCGGGCGCACCAGGGCGACGTTGGCGCCCTCCTGGCTGCGGTCGTCGTACTGGAAGCCGGCGCTGAAGGTCGCCTCGGCGCCGAAGCTCTCCCAGTCGCGGGTGATGTCACCCTTGGCGGTGACAGCTTGGGTCTCCTGGCGATAGCTGGACTCGGTGGCGAACTCCTCGGGGAAGAAGAGCTGGTTCAAGGCGGTCCGCTGCGGCCCCCGGGTCAGGACGCCGCCGACGCTGACGGTGTCATAGAGGGTCGAGTGGGGGATGCCGCCCGGCAGGGCGTTGACGTCAAGGTGCAGGGACGGCAGCAGGGCGGCGTTGGTCGCGCCGGGCGCGCCAAGCGCCGTCGAGGTCTGGCGGGTGATCAGCGGAATGTCGCCGTTGAACTCGGTCTCGGTGTAGGCGAGGTCCCAGTTGGCCTTCCAGGCGTTGATCTCGTGTTCGCCGTGCAGGACGGTGAGCTTCACGCCGTTGGAGAAGGTGCCGAACTCGAACTGGGAGTCGACCGGCACGCCCACCAGGTCGGCGGTCTGGAAGTTACGCGTGCCGGAGAAGGCGTTGCTGTACTGGAAGCGGTACTGGTTGCGCTCCTCGAAGTCGTTGAACTCGGTCTTCAGGTGGGTCAGCGAGAAGCGGTTGTTGTCATCCGGCCGGTACTCGACCCGCCCCGAATAGGATTCGGTCTGCCGGGTGATGATGTACTTGGTGATCCGCAGCTGGGTGATGCCCAGGGCGTCGAACCGCGGCTCGGAATTGTCGGTGTGTTGCTCGAAGGAGTAGTGCGAGCCGATCAGGCTGACGCCCCAGGTGTCGTTGGCCCAGGACAGGCGGCCGGAATACTGCTCAACCGGGCCGTCACCCATGTCCACGAAGCCGCCGCCGACGTCGAAGGAGCCGTGGAAGCCGGGGTTGTCCATCGGCGAGTAGGTGCGGATGTTCACGCGGCCCGCCAGAGACTCGGCCGGCATGCTGGGGAGCAGCGTCTTGTTCAGCACCACTTCGCTGATCTGGGCGGCGGGCACGGAGTCGAAGCGGAAGATGCGGTCCTCGGACCCCAGGACGTTGATGCCGTCGAGGGCGACGGTGGTCCAGCGGGTGGGCGCGCCGCGGATCTGGATGTAGCGCTCCTGGCCCTGGTCGCGCTGGACGCCGATGCCCGGCAGGCGCGCCAGGGCGCCGGCGGCCGTGGCGTCGGGGAAGCGGCCGATGGTGTCGGCGGCGATGACGTTGACGACGTTGTCGGCTTCCTTCTGGATCGCCAGGGACTTCTCAAGGCTTTCGCGGATCGGGGCCGTGACCACCAACTCCGAAACCTCGCCGGCGTCCGCAGCGTCCGCCGCCGCCTCCGCCGCCAGCGCCGGCGATACGCCGGCCAAAGTGATGACGAGTACCGATAGCGCCGCGCCGCAAAGCGCGATCTCGCGATGGCTGTTCCGAGATTTCATGTTGACCCCTCCGATGAGGAGGGCAGCTCTAGGAGGCCACGGATTCGGTTAGGTCACGCTGGCGAGAAACATTGGTGATTGTGCCGCAATTTGTTGGACGCCGACCGGCGGTGAGGCGGCGCTAGAGATTTCCCTGGGCGAGCTGGTCGAGATAGAGGAACACCGGCGCGCGGACCCCGGCCCTGCGGCGGATCTCCACCAGGGCGGCGGACTCAAAGAAGGTCCGGGCGTTGTCCAGACTGCGCCACCTCGAGAAGTGGACGATGCGGTTGGCGTCGTCGTCATGGCGCAGCACCTGGAAACTCAGCTCGCCGGCGGCCTTCCGGAGATCGGCCGCCGCGTCGAACACGGCCTTCCACGCGGGGTAGTCCTCGACCTCATGGAGGATCAGCACATGGGGGGCGGCGTCAGGCATCCAGCCTCCGGTGGAAGAAGGCGAGGATCTCGTCGCGGGCGGCCAGGGTGGGCTGGCCCGCCTCGTCGATGAGGTGGGCGGTGACCACGCTGTGGGGAAAGGCGACGTGGCGCTGGAAGAAGGGCGGCGGGTTCTGGTGGGCGGCGCTGTCGGGGAGGGTGCGGCTGACGAACCGGTCGCCGAGCGCCTGGGAGAGGGCGGCGAACCGCTGCGCCCGGCAGACCTGGTCGCCCGCAAAGCGGTAGCCGAGCACGGTGAGGTCCTCGCGCTTGAGGCGTTCGTGGACGGCGGCGAGGTCTCCTGGCGCGATGTCCAGGCCGGCGGGATCGTCCAGGGGCAGGGAGGGCTGCGACAGCACCGGGGCCAGGACCGCGGCCTCCAGCATCATGGTCAGGGCGAAATTGCCCGTGAAGCACATGCCGATGGCGCCCACGCCCGGCCCGCCGCAGTCGGCGTGGGCCTGTCGCGCCAGGGCCCGGAGCCAGGTGGTGACGGGGGCCGAGGCGCCGGCGCCGAAGGCCCGGAACTCCGCGCTGACACAGGCCCGCCGGAACACCGCCGCTCCCTCGTCAGCGTTGGGCAGCGCCCCGTCCCGGCCGAACAGGGACGGCATGTAGACGGTGAAGCCGGCCTCCCGGACCCAACGGGCGAAGCGGGCGACGTGGGGGCTGATACCCGGCATCTCGGTCATGACGATGACCGCCGGGCCGGTTCCGGCGATGTGGACGACCTTGGTCACCCCATCGAGGGTGACGGGGCGGGGCTGGAAGTCGGCCAGGGGGTCGTCCTGGGTCAGGGGCTGGGGCGGCATGGATGAACCTGGTGGTGGCTGCGGATGGATGAGGTTTGCCTGGCCAGGTCGGTGGCGATAGAGTCTAATTCGACACTTTTCAGGGAGAATTCGCCAATGATGCGGGTTGTGGTCCTGGCGCTGCCGGGCGGGCTGGCCTCCAGCCTGGCCATCACCCTCGACGCCCTGGAGACCGCCAATCAGGTGAGCCTGGGCGGCGGTCGGCAGGCGCCGTTCGAGGTCACCACACTGAGGCCGGACCGGGGAGCGCCGCCCGGGCTCGGACGCGGTGACCTGTTGATCGCACCGGGGCTGGGGACCCGCTCCGAAGCGGAGCTGATCGCCGGCCTGGCCACTCCGGCCGTCCGTCGCGCCGCCAGGATCGCGGCGGACGCCCATGCGGCGGGAGCCTCGGTGGCGGCCTCCTGCGCCAGCACCTTCATCCTGGCGCAGGCGGGATTGCTGTCGGGCCGGCGGGCGACCACCACCTGGTGGCTGGCGCCGGTCTTCCGCCGGATGCACCCGGATGTCGACCTGGCTCCCGACCAGATCGTCGTCGCCGACTGGCCGATCGCCACCGCCGGCGCGGCCATGGCGCAGATGGACCTGATGCTGGCGATCATCGCCAAGTTCGCCAGCCCCGGCCTGTCGGAGGCCTGCGCCCGCTACCTCCTGCTGGACCAGCGCCGCTCCCAGGCGCCCTACATGGCGGTGAGCTTCCTGGCGGGTCAGGACGCGCAGATCGCCCGGGCGGAGGCCTGGGCGCGGGAGCATATCGCGCGCGATTTCAGCATGGACGAACTAGCCGCCTCTGCGGGGCTGGCGCCGCGCACCTTCGCGCGACGCCTGGCCTCGGTCTGCGGCCTGTCGCCGGTGAAGTTCGCCCAGCGCATCCGGATGGAGGCCGCCGAGCGCCTGCTGGAGACCACCCGCCTGCCGGTGGACGAGGTGGCGCGCCGGGTGGGCTACGCCGAGCCCTCGACCCTGCGCCGCCTGATCCGCCGCGAGGCGCGGCGCTCGCCGGCGGAGCTTCGGCGGCCGGGGTAGATCCGCCGCCAACCACCTGCGACGAGGGCGCGTTGATCAGGGCCTGACCACGCAGCGGAAGCCGACATGGGAGGTGGAGCTGTCGATGCTCTGGGCATGCCGCGCGGCTGGCCGATAGCGCCGACAATAGGAGGGGGCGCAGAGGTGGGAGCCGCCCTTCAAAACCTTGCGGGGTATGGTGGGAGCGTCGGGATCGAAGCTCTCCGCCGGGTCCGCGCAGCAGGCCGACATTGGCCGACATGTGACCGTCCAGGTGTCGCGCGTCCACTCCCAGACATTGCCGATCATGTCGACGAGACCGTAGCCATTGGCCGGGAAGCTCCCGACCTTGGAGGTCCGGAACCGGCCGTTGGGCTTGAGGCTCTGATGGGGGAACGGGCCCTGCCAGGTGTTGGCCATGAGCCTGCCCTTGGGGCTGAGCTCGTCGCCCCAGGCGAACTCGGTGTCCGCCCCACCGCCGCGGGCGGCGAACTCCCACTCGGCCTCGGTGGGCAGGTCGGCGCCGGCCCAGGCGGCATAGGCCTCGACGTCGGTCCAGGCGACATGGACGACGGGATGTTCCCAGAGCCCGGCAAGGCCGCTCTCGGGTCCCAACGGGTGGCGCCAGTCGGCGCCGGCCACATAGCGCCACCAGCCGCCGGGGTTGTCCAAGGGCACGGGGCCGGTGGGCGGGGTGAAGACCAGGGAGCCGGCCACCAGGGCCTCGGGCGGCGCGCCGGGATAGTCGGCCGGCTCAGGCGCGATCTCGGCGAAGGTGGTCCAGCCGGTTTCGCGGACGAAGCGGGCGAACTGGCGGTTGGTGACCGGGCCGGTGTCGATCCAGAACCCGTCCACGTGGGCGTCGCGGGCGGGCGCCTCCTCGGCATAGTGATGGTCCGAACCCATGCGGAAGGTCCCGCCGGCGATCCAGGTCATGCCGGGCCGCCGCGCGCCGGGGGCGATGGTTGGGCTGGGTCGGGTCTCTCGCATGGCCGCTCCCTGTCGCGCATTGTCACCACCGACGCCAAACCGTATCGCTCAAGGCGCGGGTCATGGCGACTCAGAGGATGGGGCATGGCTGATCACGAGGCGTGGTTCGCGGCCGGCGGCGGCATGGAGAGCGTGGCGGGGTTCATCTCGCCCCGGTCGGCGCGGGTCTTCTCCACCCTGCTGTCATGGCAGCTGCAGGCGGGCCTGCGGGGCTCGCTGGCCGAGATCGGCACCTATTACGGCAAGACCTTCGTCGGCATGGCGCTGGCGGCCGGCGAGGACAAGCTGGTGGGCGTCGATGTCTTCGAGGGCGACATCGCCCAGGTCCTGGTGGAGCACCTGAACCGCGTGGTCGCGCCCGAGACGGTGGCCAATGTCCGGTTCGCCAAGGCCGACTCCCGCACCATCGACCCGGCCGGCTGGGCGGGGCTGCTGGAGGCGCCGGCGCGCTTTGTCCACATCGATGGCGACCACGCCTATGAGGCCGTGTTCAACGACATCCAGCTGGCGGCGAGCTTCCTGGTGGACGGCGCCGTCGTGGTGATCGACGACTACCTGCACGACTGGTTTCCGGACGTGACCGAGGGGATCATCGACAGCCTGCGCCAGGCGCCCAACCTCTATCCCGTGGCGGTGATCCCGCGCTCGGGACCGCTGATGGGCGGCGGCACCAAGCTGGTCTGCACCACGCAGCACGCCGTGGAGCCCTGCTTCCGGCTGATCCAGGCGACCCTGCCGGAGCTGACCTTCCGCGCCGCGCGGATCGCCGACCGCCAGGCCCGCGCCTTCATGAACTACGACTAGCGCCTAGATGGAGCGGTTCGACTACATCATCGTCGGCGGCGGTTCGGCCGGCTGCGTGCTGGCCAACCGGCTGTCGGCCGATCCGAAAACGCGGGTCCTGGTGCTGGAGGCCGGGGGCAAGGACGACTGGATCTGGTTCCACATCCCGGTGGGCTACCTGTTTTCCATCGGCAATCCGCGCGCCGACTGGATGTTCGAGACCCAGGCCATTCCGGGTCTGGCGGGCCGCAAGCTGGCCTATCCGCGCGGCAAGGTGATCGGCGGGTCCTCGGCCATCAACGCCATGATCTACATGCGCGGCCAGGCCGCCGACTATGACGGCTGGCGGCAGAGGGGACTGGCGGGCTGGGGCTGGGAGGATGTCCTGCCGCTGTTCCTGGCCCAGGAGGACCACATCGCCCCGGTCGGCGACCACCACCGCAGCGGTGGCGAGTGGCGGGTGGAGCACCCGCGCATGCGCTGGGGCGTGCTGGACGCCTTCTCGGCCGCCGCCGAAATGGCGGGCATCCCCGTGGTGGCGGACTTCAACGGCGGTGACAATGAGGGCGTCGGCTATTTCCAGGTGAACCAGAAGGCCGGGCGGCGCTGGAGCGCGGCCCGGGGGTTTCTCAAGCCCGTGCTGACCCGGCCGAACCTGAAGCTGGTGACCGGGGCCCAGGTGAGCCGGGTGATCATCGAGGAGGGCCGCGCGGTGGGGGTGGCCTGGACGCAAGGGGGCGAGGCCTTTGAGGCGCGCGCCGACGGCGAGGTGGTGCTGGCCGCGGGCGCGGTGGGGACGCCGCAGATCCTGGAGCTGTCGGGGATCGGCGATGGCGGCCGGCTTTCAGCGCTGGGCGTAGAGACCGCGCGGCACCTGCCCGGCGTGGGGGAGAACCTGCAGGACCACCTGCAGATCCGGCCCTATTACGGCGTCACCGGCGTCCCCACCATGAACGAGCTCTATGCCTCCTGGTGGCGGCGGCCGCTGATGGCGGCGGAATACGCCCTGTTCCGCAAGGGGCCGATGTCGATGGCGCCGTCACAGCTGGGCGCCTTCGCCAGATCCTCGCCCGAGCAGGCGACGCCCAACCTGCAGTTCCACGTCCAACCCCTGTCACTGGAGCGGTTCGGGGAGGCGCTGCACGTGGCGCCGGCGATCACGGTCAGCGTCTGCAACCTGCGTCCCGCCAGCCGGGGCTCGATCCATGCGGCCAGCGCCGATCCGCGTGAGGCCCCGCTGATCCAGCCCAACTACCTCTCGACGGCTGAGGACGAGCGGGTGGCGGTGGACGCCATGCGCCTGGTCCGGGAGATCGTCGCCCAGCCGCCCCTGGCGCGGTTCTCGCCGGTGGAGCGCCGACCCGGGGCCGAGGCGCAAACCGACGACGAGCTGCTGGCGGCGGCCCGGACCCTGGGGACCACGATCTTCCATCCCGTGGGGACGGCGAAGATGGGCCTGGAGAGCGACCCCGGCGCGGTAGTGGACGCCCGCCTGCGGGTGCACGGGGTCCGCGCCTTGCGCATCGCCGACGCCTCGGTGATGCCGACCATCACCTCGGGCAACACCAACTCTCCCACCATGATGATCGCCGAGAAGGCGGCGCGGATGATGGTGGAGGATGTGCGCCGATGACGACGGTGGAGCGCCTACGGCTGGCCGACATCCAGCGGATCGACGCCGAACATGACGCCGCTGCGGGGCCGGGGCATCCAGCCAGCGCGCTGAAGCTGGGGGCGCTGTCTCCAGGTGGGACGGCGGTCGCCGGGTCCGACGGCCACCTGTTCATCCGCGATGGCGGCAACCGGTGGGAGCAGCAGTATCTTGGCGAGATCACCATCGTCGAGGCTTGGCGCAAGAACTGGCGCTACATCCTGGGGACACGTCAGCAGGGCGCCCGCGATCGCGGCCTGGAGCTCTGGAACGTCATCGTTCCGGACAAGCAGGTGCTGTTGTCCGACAAGCGGTGGCCGCCGAACGGCGACGCCGGCGGAAAGCGGCCGATCCGCTTCCTGCAGGAGGGGCTGCCGGCTATGGCGCGGCTGCTCTATCCGGAAGCGGAACTGCGGGCTGGCGCGTCGGCGGCGCCCATGTATTTCCGGCACAATTCCCACTGGACGGCGTCGGGGTGCTGCGCCGCCGCCGAGGTGGTGCTGGCCGCGATCGCACCCATGATCCGGTTGGGGGACATGGAGCTGGCAGGGCGATGCGTGCGAGCAAGCCAGGACCTGACCGATCACTTCTTCGATCCGGCGCCGGAGGAGGACCTGCTGAAGTTGCTGCCGGTGGGGGAGGTGGTGTTCGACAATCGCCACCTGGAGCTGACGGGCAAGCACATCGGAAACATCTATGTCGTCGAGAACCCGCAGGCTCCCGATCCGCGGCGGTTGATCCTGTTCGGCGACAGCTGCGCCTATGAGTATGGCCTGGCCGCCGTGCTCTCGGCGGTCTTCGCGCGGGTGGCCTTCGTGTGGTCGAACGCGGTGGACTGGGACATGGTGGCGGAGCATCGCGCGGACCTGGTGCTGTGCGAGAGCGTGGAACGGTACATCGCCACCCTGCCGAAAGCTTGAGAACAGGGCTCGCATCGTTTGCTCCGGCCCCCTAAGTGAAGACCAGACGCGCGATCGACGCGAAAATGACGGATGGGAACCTAGGATGAGCAACGAAACTCAAGGGCTGGAGCTGCGCTCCCTGGTGAAGTCGAGCGGCGAGCTGGAGCTGTCCCTGGCGACCGTCTCGCACCCCGATCCCGGCCCCGACGAGATCCTGGTCCGGGTCCAGGCCTCGCCGATCAATCCTTCCGACCTTGGCCTGCTGCTAGGTCCCATCGATGTCGCCCAGGCCAAGATGTCGGGCCCGGCCGACCGGCCGGTGACGACCGCGCCCATTCAGCCAAATTTCATGCGCGCCATGGGCGGCCGGGCCGATGAATCCATGCCGGTGGGCAACGAAGGCGCGGGCGAGGTGATCAAGGCCGGCGCCAATGCGCAACACCTGCTGGGCAAGACCGTCGCCATGCTGGGCGGGGCGATGTACGCCCAGTACCGCCTGCTGAAGGCCGCTGACGTTCTGGTGCTGCCGGCCGGCGCCACCGCCGCCGACGGCGCCTCCTGCTTCGTCAATCCGCTGACCGCCCTGGGCATGGTGGAGACCATGAGGATGGAGGGCCACAAGGCCCTGGTGCACACCGCCGCGGCGTCCAACCTGGGCCAGATGCTGAACAAGGTCTGCATCAAGGACGGCGTCGACCTGGTGAACATCGTCCGCAGCCCCGAGCAGGCCAAGATCCTGACCGACATCGGCGCCAAGTACGTGGTGGACTCCACCGCGCCGGACTTCATGGAAGAGCTGATCAAGGCGCTGGCCGCCACCGGCGCGACCCTGGCCTTCGACGCCATCGGCGGCGGCAAGCTGGCCGGCCAGATCCTCAGCGGCATGGAAGTCGCCGCCAACATGACGGCCAAGACCTACAGCCGCTACGGGTCGACCACCTACAAGCAGGTCTACATCTATGGCGGCCTGAACACCTCGCCCACCGAGCTGAACCGGTCCTTCGGCATGTCCTGGGGCCTGGGCGGCTGGCTGCTGACGCCGTTCCTGATGAAGATCGGCGCCGAGGCGGCCGGCAAGCTGCGCCAGCGGGTGCTGGACGAGCTGAAGACCACCTTCGCCAGCCACTATTCCCATGAGATCTCGCTGGCCGAGGTCCTGAACCCTGAGATCATGGCCGGCTACAATCGCCGCGCCACCGGCGAGAAGTACCTGATCAACCCGAGCAAGGGCCTGTCCTAGCGATGGATGAGGGGCTGACGCGGCGCGGTGCGGCCTCCGCGCTGGGCGGCGCCCTGCTGATGGGCGGAGGTCTGGCGCAGGCCCAGACCCCGCCCGCGGCGGCCCCGGCGATCACGCCGGACGACCAGGCGACGCTCGAGCCCACCCAGGTCGCCAGCGGCAAGGACGCGTTCGCCCGCATCACCGTGCCGGTGACGATCAATGGCCTGGGCCCCTTCGACTTCATGGTGGACACCGGGGCCAACCGCTCCTGCATCTCCACGACCCTGGCCGCCCGGCTGGCCCTGCCGGACGGGGGCAAGGTGGTGGTCAACACCATCGTCGGCCGGCGCACCCGCCAGAGCGTGCTGGTGGACCGCCTGCAGGTGGGGAGCCGCGCGCAACGCCGCGTGAAGGTGCCGGTCCTGCCCTTCGTGGGCACCAATATCGAGGGCCTGCTGGCGGTGGACTGGCTGCGCGGCCAACGCCTGGTGCTCAACATGGCGGAGAAGCACGTCGCCATCACCAGTTCTCGCCGCGACGTCAGCACTCAGAAGCGCGTGGTGGTGCCGGCCCGCAAGCGCATCGGCCAGTTGACCATCGTCGACGCCGACATGGGCGCCAAGCCGATCAGCTGCATGATCGATTCCGGGGCCCAGCTCTCCATCGGCAATCCGACCCTTCGCAAGATGCTCGACCCTCGGATCGAGGGGAAGCTGGAGAAGGTGACCATGGTCTCGGTGACCGGGGAGACCTTTGTCGGCGACATGCTCTACCTGCCGTTCCTGCGCGTGGGCGGCGTGCAGATGGGCAATGTGCCGGTGGTGTTCGCCGACCTGTCGGTGTTCGGCCTCTGGGGCCTGGCCGACAAGCCGGCCCTGGTGTTGGGCATGGACTTGATGGCCGAGTTCACCGTGGTGTCCCTGGACTTCGGACGCTCCACCGTGACCTTCGAGATCGCCTAGAGGACCTTCTCCAGGACCACGAAGGCCAGGTCGTCCCGCAGCGGATCGCCGAAGCGGCGGTCGCCGTAGGGAAAGGGCCGCGTCTCCCCGGTGGGGTCGTAGCCGCGCCTTGCGTACCAGGCGATCAGGGTGTCGCGGATATTGACCACGGTCATGCGGATGCGGCGTGCGCCCTTGGCCTCGGCCACGGCCTCGGCGGCGTGCAGCAGGGTGCGGCCCAGGCGCCGCGCCTGGAGATCGGGGCGCACGGTGAGCATGCCGAGGTACATGACGCCGGTTTCGGCGGGCTCCAGCCAGACGGTTCCCAGCAGCGGCGTGTCAGGATCGTCGCGCCAGACGAAAAGGGCGGCGCCTGGGGTCTCGGCGAGGTCGCTCGTGAGGGTCGCGAGGTCGGTGCGCTGGCCCTCCAGATAGTCGGCCTCGGTGGTCCAGCCCTGGCGCGAGGTCTGGCCGCGATAGGCGGAGTTCACGAGATCGACGATGGCGGGCAGGTCGGCGGCGGTGGCGGGATATAGGGGCATGTATTCCTGTGGGCGCGAGGTTGTCGGCTGGAGGTCAGCGCGCGGCCGCACTATGGCGGCCTGACCGCCGACGGTCTCCGATAGCAGGGTCGACGACCCGACAATTCTTAGTCGGCATAAACCCGATCTCAACGCTCGCCGATCATGTTCGCCAGGGTTTGGGGATTTTCGGGGCCGATGAGTTCGCAACGACTGCTGCCTAGTGCGAATCTGAAGCCTGACGACCTGTCGGGCCTGAAGATCCTCGTGGTGGACGATCATTCCAACACCCTGCGCCTGATCACCGATGTGCTGCGGGCCGGCGGGGTGGGGGAGGTCTATACCGCCCCGGACGGCCATCGCGCCCGCGAGCTGCTGCGCCATCGCTGCCCCCACATCATCTTCACCGACTGGTCCATGCCGGTGATGGACGGGCTGGAGCTGGTCCGCTCGATCCGGCGCGCCGCCATCCATCCCGACACCATGGTGCCCAACCCCGAGGTCCCGGTGGTGATGGTCACCGGCCAGCGCAGCGAGCGCGACGTCCAGATCGCCCGCCTGGCCGGGGTCAATGAGTTCGTGATCAAGCCCTTCACGCCGGCCGCCCTGCTGTCGCGGATCCAGCTGGTGCTGAAGAAGCCCAGGCCCTTCATCATCAGCGAGGCCTATGTCGGCCCAGACCGCCGCCGGAAGGTGGAACTGAACTATTCCGGCCCCCTGCGCCGCACCTGCGATCCCGAAGAGGTCGCCGATGAGGTCGAACGCGAGATCGCCCGCGAAACCATCAGCGTCGAGCTGGAGGCCATGCGCCGCTTGATCACCGCCCGCGGCGGCGTGGATCGCGCCACCCTGCAGATGATCTACCGCGTCATGCAGCACACCACCTTCCGCGCCCGGCAGGTGCGAGACCGGACGGTCGAGCGCGCCTCTCAGTCGATGCTGGCCTATGTCGACGCCATGGGAGGCCCCGAGGCGTGCGACCCGGCGGTGATCGAGATCCACTTCGACGCCATCCGCAACCTGCTGGGCCAGGTGGAGATGGATCCCGTCGAGGCCGACCGGATCGCCCGGAACCTGGAGGCCGTCGTCTCCCGCAAGAGCGCCCGGCGTCTGGTGGCGGTGGGCTAGAAGCCTGTATACGGCTCCCATGGCCGAAGCTTTCAACGACCTGACCCTGCCCGAGGACAAGGCCGCCCGCTATGCGACGGTGGCGCAAGAGATCGCCTCTGTGCTGGAGGGCGAGCCCAACCGGACCGCGCGGATGGCCACCATCGCCGCCATGCTGGCCGCCAGCTTCGAGCACTACTTCTGGACCGGTTTCTATGTCGTCGATCCCGACCGGGACCGTGAGCTTGTGGTCGGCCCCTACCAGGGGACGCTCGGCTGCCTGCGGATCGCCTATGGCCGCGGGGTCTGCGGGACCGCCGCGGCGACCGGCCAGACCCAGCTTGTGCCCGACGTCCACGCCTTCCCCGGCCATATCGCCTGCGACGGAAGGTCGGCCAGCGAGGTGGTGGTTCCGGTGTTCGACCCCGCCGGAAACCTGATCGCCGTCTTCGATGTGGACGCCACCGAGCCGGCCGCGTTCGACGCCGTCGACGCCGCTTGGCTGGAGAAAATCTTGAAGGCCGCCTTCAGCTAGAGATGGTTAAGCTTTCGGTAAGGCTGAGCCTCAAAAACAATAAGCAATTACAATGTCTTGTGCGCGGCTGCGCCGTGCGCTTCGCCGCGCCCGTCGGCGGGCCCGGTCCAGTCGCCCCTGACGCGAAACGGCACACGTGCCAGGGCATGTAGATTGCAGCGTGCAGGTCCACCTTTCCCTAACCGGGACAAGCTAGGGCTTGAGACAATGTTGAGCGCAGAGACCTTTCACCCGAACGACCTGTCGGAGACCGACATCTCCACCTGGCGCATGCTGTGCGCCAGCCGGCCGGAGTTCGCCAATCCGCTGATGGGGCCTGACTTCGCCCTGGCGGTGGGCAAGGTTCGTCCCGACGCCCGGGTCACGGTCTGGCGCTGGCCGGGCCGCACGGCGGGGTTCCTGGCCTATCACCGGCGTCCGGGCAGCTATGCCCGGCCGATCGGCGCGCCGCTTTCCGACTATCATGGCCTGGTGGCCGAGCAGGGCCTGGACGCCGACGAGGCGATGGCCGTCGCTGGCCTGTCGGTCTACCGCTTCACCGGCCTGACCGATCCAAACCGCGCCTTCGCGGGCTGCGGCGTCGTGCAGCGCGAGAGTTTTGTGATCGAGCTGGAAACCACCGCCGAGGCCTATCTGGAGGCCCTGCGGGCGGCCAGCCCCAAGCGATTCAAGAACTATCGCCGGCTGGACCACAAGCTGGACCGCGAGGTCGGCGAGCTGTCGATCCGCGGCGCGGACCGCGACCAGGCCGCCTTCGACACCCTGCTGCGCTGGAAGCGCGAGCAACTGGCCCGCACCGGCGCCCACGGCTTCCTCAACGCCGACTGGACTCAGGGCTTGCTGCAGTCGCTGTTCGAGCGCCAGGCGGGCGATTTCCAGGGGCTGATGGTCAACCTCTATGCCAGAGACCGGCTGGTGGCGGGGCACTTCGGCGTCCGCCAGGGCGGGGTCTATCACCCCTGGATCGCCTCCACCGATCCGGAGCTGGCCGCCTGGTCGCCGGGGCAGGTGTTCCTGGGCCGGGCCATCGCGGCCATGCCGCAGATGGGCCTGACCACCTATGACCTCGGTCCCGGCCACGAGCACTACAAGCGGCCCTATGCGCTGACCACCCGGATGATCGGGGAGGGGGTCGCCACCGCCGCCAACCTCGGCGGCCGCGCGGCCCAGGTGTCGGAGCAGGCCTGGAGCCTGGCCGGCGCCCACGGCCAAGGGCCCGTGGGCCGGCTGCGCCGCCGGTTGGACATCATCGCCAGCAGCGAGCTCTCGTTCACCGGCCGCGCCCGGGGCCTGGCCCAGGCGATCGGCGCCCGCGTGCGGCGCCAGCCGGCCGACCTGGAGGCCGTCTGACCCCATGCCCGCCCCGCGCGTCAGCCTGATCATTCCCACCCAGCGGCGTCTGGACGGACTGGCCACGGCTGCGCGCTCCACCTTCGCCCAGGCCGGCGTCGATCCGGCGGTCCTGGAGCTGGTGGTGGTGGACAACGACCAGGTTCCCTCGGCTCAGGCGCTGATCCAGACCCTGGCGGCGGAAGCGCCGTTCCCGGTGGTCTATGTGCACGAGCCCGAACCCGGAGTGGCCAACGCCCGCAACGCCGCCATGGAAAAGGCCCAGGGCGCCTTCATCGCTTTCCTGGACGACGACGAGGAGGCCCCCGCCGGATGGCTGGCCGCGCTGCTGGCTGCCCAGGCGAAGTACGACGCCGACGTGGTGTTCGGACCCGTGCGTGGCCGCGCGCCCGCCGGCGTCGGCAAGCATCGCGCCTATCTGGAGTGGTTCTTCTCCCGGGTGGGCGACGGGCCGCGCGAGGGCGTGATCGACCATTACTATGGCTGCGGCGACAGCCTGATCCGCCGCGCCAGCCTGCCCGACCCCAAGGCGCCCTTCTCGGCCATTCGCAACCATATCGGGGGCGAGGACGATTTGCTGTTCGGCGGCATGCAGGCCAAGGGCGCGCGGTTCGCCTGGGCGCCCGACGCCTGGGTCTGGGAAGACCCCGTGCCCAGCCGCCTGACCCTGGACTACACGATCGCGCGCGCCTTCGCCTACGGGCAGGGACCTTCGGCCCACTGCGCCATCAGCAGCCCGCCCGACCGCCTGGGCGTGGCGCGCTGGATGGCGATCGGCGTGGCCCAGGCCGGCGTCTACGGCCTGATGGCGGGCCTGCAATGGCTGGTCCGCAGCCCGCGCTTCGCCTTCACCCTGGACCGCGCGGCCCGCGGCCTGGGCAAGACCCTGTGGTGGGGTCCCTTCAAGATTCACTTCTACGGCCTGAGGGCTCCGACATGAGCATCATCACCGACTGGACCCCCGAAAAGGGCGCCGCCTTCACCAGGTCGAACCTGGCCTTCGAGCACGGCCTCCATGAGCGGCCGATGTTCAACGACGAGGGCCTGGAGCAACTGCTGGACCGCTATCCGCGCGAGAAGCTGGGGGTCTTCACCATGGGCGAGGATCCCGTGGCCTGGACCACCTGGCGACGGGGCTCGGCCGGCGCCCTGTCGGGGTCCAAGCTGCTGGAGGCCGCGCAGTCGGGCCGCATCTGGCTGAACCTGCGGGAGACCAACCTGCACCTGCCGGAGTACGCCGCCCTGGGCGACGAGATCTTCGCCGAGAAGGCGGCCCACGTGCCGGGCCTGCGCGCCTTCAAGCGGGATCTGGGAATGCTGATCTCCTCGGCCAACGCCCAGGTCTTCTACCATCTGGACGTGCCCCTGGTGTCGCTGTGGCAGCTGCGCGGGCGCAAGCGGGTCTGGGTCTATCCGGTGGCCGACCCCTATGTGGGCGACGAGGCGCTGGAGAAGATCGTGCTGCGCGAGACCGCCGAGCAGTTCGCCTTCAATCCGGCCTGGGACGCGGGGGCGGAGGTTCACGACCTGACGCCCGGCAAGATGGTCACCTGGGCCCAAAACGCGCCGCACCGGATCGAGAACGGTCCGATGCTGAACGTCTCGCTCTCCATTGAATTCATGACCCCCCAGGCCCTGATGCGGGCCAATGTGATCTACGCCAACGGCGTCCTGCGTCGCCGGCTGGGAGCGCGGCGGCCGCGCATCCAAGAGGGGTTCACCCCCGGCGCGCTGGGCAAGTTGGCGGTGGCGCGCGGCGCCAAGGCGCTGAAGCTGCAGAAGCCGAACCCGCGAGTGCTGCCCACCAGCTTCAAGCTGGACGGCGAGCGGCTCGGCAGCCTGTTGCCGGTGTAGTCGCAGGCTTCCAGGCAGGCTGAACAACAGCACACGGCGCGCGTCAGATGGAGCCGCGCCGGGCCCCGTTGGCTTACCTCACGGCGCCCGCCTAGAGTGCCTCTCGACGCGCGAGACGCGCATTTCCAAAGGGAGCGGAACCATGGGCGAAGCCTATATCGTCGCGGCCTCACGCACGGCCGGCGGCCGCAAGGGCGGCAAACTGAAGGACTGGCATCCAGTCGATCTGGCCGCGAGCGTCCTCAATGACCTGCTCGACCGCACCGGCGCCGATCCGGCCCTGGTGGAAGACGTCATCATGGGCTGCGTCATGCAGGTGGGCGAGCAGTCGGTGAACGTGGCGCGCAACGCCGTGCTGGCCTCGCGCATGCCCGAGAGCGTGCCCGGCACCAGCGTCGACCGCCAGTGCGGCTCGTCGCAGCAGGCTCTCCAGTTCGCGGCCCAGGCCGTGATGAGCGGCACCATGGACATCGTCATCGCCTCGGGCGTCGAGAGCATGACCCGCGTGCCCATGGGCCTCTCGGCCGCGCTGCCGGCTCAGAACGGCTTTGGCACCTATATGAGCCCGGGCATCCAGGAGCAGTACCCGAATATCCAGTTCTCGCAGTTCGTCGGCGCCGAGATGATCGCCGAGAAGTACGGCCTGACCAAGGATGAGCTGGACGAGTTCAGCTACTCCTCGCACCAGCGCGCCATCGCCGCGACCCAGGCCGGGGCGTTCAAGAACGAGGTCTGCGCCATCGAGATCACCGACGCCGAGGGCAACAAGAGCGTCCACAACATCGACGAGGGCATCCGCTTCGACGCCAGCCTGGACGGCATCAAGGCCGTGAAGCTGCTGCGCGAGGGCGGCCGGATCACCGCAGCCTCCTCCAGCCAGATCTGCGACGGCGCCTCGGGCGTGATGATCGTCTCGGAAAAGGGCCTGAAGGAGCTGGGCGTCAAGCCGCTGGCCCGCATCCATCACATGACCCTGCTGGGTCATGACCCGGTGATCATGCTGGAAGCTCCGATCCCCGCCACCGAACGCGCCTTCAAGCGGACCGGCATGAAGGCCTCCGACATCGACTTCTATGAGGTCAATGAGGCCTTCGCCTCCGTGCCCGTCGCCTACATGAAGACCCTGGGCGTCGATCGCGAAAAGCTGAACGTCAACGGCGGCGCCATCGCGCTGGGCCACCCGCTGGGCGCCTCGGGCACCAAGCTGATGACGACCCTGCTGAACACCCTGGAAGCCAAGGGCGGCAAGTACGGCCTGCAGACCATGTGCGAAGGCGGCGGCATGGCCAACGTGACCATCGTCGAACGCCTCTAGAACCTCTATCGGCTTGGCTTCCTTCGCCCCGTGCGGGAGAAGGAAGCCTCGCTGAATTGGGGACCGACTTGAGCCAGCCACGCATTGTCGCCGTCACCGGCGCGTTCGGAATCCTGGGGTCCGCCGTCGCCCGCGCCGCCGCCGGGCCGGGGGCCAGGGTCGCGCTCATCGACTTCGCCAAGAGCGCCCCCGAGGGCCTGGTCGCGGCTTGCGGGCCCGACGCCCTGGCGCTCTCCGGCGTCGATCTCACTGACCCTGACGGAGCCAGGTCCGCCATCGACGAGGCCGCCGCGCGGTTCGGCGGTCTGGACGCCCTGATCAATGTCGCCGGCGGCTTCGCCTGGCAGACCCATGCCGACGGGGACCCCGCGGTCTGGGACAGGCTCTACGCCATGAACGTGCGGACAACGGCCAATGCGAGCCGCGCGGCCATCCCGCATCTGCGGGCCAGTTCGGCCGGCCGCATCGTCAATGTGGGCGCCAACGGCGCGGTGAAGTCCGCCGCCGGCATGGGCGCCTACGCCGCCTCCAAGGCTGGGGTCCACCGCCTGACTGAGAGCCTGGCGGAGGAGCTGAAGGGAGAGGTCACGGTCAACGCCGTCCTGCCCTCGATCATCGACACGCCCACCAACCGCGCCGACATGCCCGACGCCGATTTCACCCGTTGGGTGCGGGCCGACGAACTGGCCGCCGTGATCCTGTTCCTGGCCTCGCCGGCCGCCAGCGCCGTCACGGGCGCCCTGATCCCGGTCACCGGGCGGGTCTGAATCGCAGATCCTGTTACGCCAAGGCCGCGCTGCGGGGCGAATCGTCCCATCGAGATGAGGACGGTGGCGAGAGCTTATGAAGTAAGCCAGAACCGTCTCTGTTCCTGGGGAGGGCGCGCGTGATGGGTATGCTGATGATCGCCGCGGCCGCCGCCGCTCTGGCCGCAGGCGAGCCGGCTGAGGTGATGACGCCAGCTGTGGCGGCCACCTCCGAGACCGGCATCATCGCCTATCCCCCCAGCTTCTTCGCCGAAGCCTCGCCGTCGACGGCCTATGACATGGTCATCCGAGTGCCCGGCTTCTCCTTCGACAAGGGGACCGTGGTGCGCGGCCTGGCGGGGTCGGGCGGCAACGTGCTGATCGACGGCGAGCCGGCGGTGGCCAAGAACGACGCCCTGGACGAAATCCTCAGGCGTATCCCGGCGGGCGCCGTGGCCCATGTCGATCTGATCCGCGGCGGCGCGCCGGGCGTCGACATGCAGGGCCGGACCGTGATGGTGAACGTGGTGCGCAAGTCCACAGCCGGGTTCCGCGGCGCCACCACGACGGGCGCCTACGCGGTCTATGACGGCCGGGTTCTGGGCAGCTTCCGCGCGGAGGGGCAATGGCGCTGGGCCGGCGGGCGAGCCGCCGAGGCCTCGATCATCCTGGGCTACGGGCCCGATGACCAGCTGGGCGACGGCCAACGTGTCCGCACCGCGGCCAACGGCTCGACCCTGATCCTCTCGGACGTGGACGCCGACGGGAAGGGCCTGAAGCAGTGGACCACGGGCGCCTTTGAGACCCCGCTGGCCGGCGGCAAGCTGCGGCTGAACGCGGTCTATATGATGACCCCCTATTCGTCGGAGATCACCGACCGCATCCGCTTCCCGGGCGGCAAGGAATACCAGTACGATACCGCGGACCGCCTGCAGGCCGAGGTTGGCGGCCGCTTCAACCGACAGCTGACGCCGCGCCTGGACCTGGAGGCGGTCGCCTTCCAGCAATGGAACAACAACAACACCAAGTCGCGGTTCGAGGGCGCCAACCTGGTTCGCCAGTTCGAGGGCGACCGCAAGACCACCGAGAGCGTCGGGCGCGGACACGTACGGTTCGCGCAGTCGCCCACCCTGACCTGGGAACTCGGCGGGGAGGGGGCCTACAACAAGCTCGATAACACCACGACCCTGTTCCAGAACGCGGTGAAGGTGCGACTGCCGGCGGCCAGCGTGCTGGTGACCGAGAAGCGGGCCGAGGTGTTCGCCACTGCGACCTGGCGGCCGACCGAGGCCCTGACCGTCGAGGCCGGCTGGCGCCAGGAACGCTCGACCATCTCGTCGGAGGGCGACGTGCTGCTGGAGAAGCAGCTGCAGTTCAGCAAGCCGCGGGTGTCGGCGACCTGGTCGGCGACGCCAGGCACCCAGGTGCGCCTGCGGGTCGAGCGGGAGGTCGGGCAGCTCAACTTCGACGACTTCGTGGCCCCGTCCTCGGTCGCCAACACCGGCACGGTCATCGCCGGCAACCCCGACCTGTCGCCGCAACAGGCCTGGGTGGTGGAGGCCGCCATTGAGCAGCGGTTCTGGAACAACGGCGCGGCGATCCTGACCGTGCGCCACTACGAGCTGACTGACGTCATCGACCGCGCGCCGGTCTTCGGTCCTGGCGGCAGCGTCGCCGACGCGCCCGGCAATATCGGCGAGGGGACCAAGGACGAGGTGCAGGCCAGTCTCAGCCTGCCGCTGGACCGTTTCCGCATTCCGGCCGCGCAGCTGAAGGCCCAGGCCGTATGGCGCCGCTCGGAGGTCATCGATCCGCTGACCTTGCAGGCGCGTCAGATTTCCGGCCTGCGCCACATGGAGTGGGACCTGCACTTCAGCCAGGACCTGCCGCGCTGGAAGTCCAACTGGGGGATCGACGTCAACAAGGGCGGCTCCAACGCCAACGACGCCTATGGCTGGCGCGACCGGGCCTATCGCCTTTCGGAGATCGAGACCCGCAAGCTGGACCCCTGGGTGACCCTGTACGGCGAGTACAAGCCCAGGGCCGACCTGAGCGTCCGGCTGGAGCTGATGAACCTGACCGAGCGCAGCGCCCAGCGGACGCGTGAGGTCTATGCGGGACCGCGCGACCGCAGCGCCCTGCTCTATACCGACGTGCGTGATCTGCGCTGGGGCCGGGTCTGGAACCTGCGGATTCGCAAGAGCTTCTAGAGCCTGATCCGTTGAGGTGGAATCGCTTCGCGATTCCGCCGATGCGGTGGATCAGGCTCCAGATATAAGCGAGAGCATGATTCACGCCTGAGCCGGGACCGCTGCGCGGTTCCGTCTCAAGCGATCATGCTCTAGGGCTTGGGCGCGGCTGGGACAGGGGCCGGCGGGGGATTGGCGTTGGCCACCCGCCACACCGTGTCGCCACTGTCATCAGCCACCAGCAGGGCGCCGGCGTTGTCGATCGCCACCCCGGCCGGTCGGCCCTGGGCTTCACCCTTGGCGTTCAGGAAGCCGGTGAGAAAGGCCTGAGGCGGACCCGCGGGCTTGCCCTTGGCGAAGGGAATGAAGACCACGCGATAGCCGTTCAGCGGCCTGCGGTTCCAGGAGCCGTGCTGGCCGATGAACACACCGCCCTTGTACCCTGTAGGGAAGGCCTCGGCCCGGTAGAAGGCCAGGCCGAGGGACGCGGTGTGGGGCCCGAGGGCGTAGTCGGGGACCAGGGCCTTGGCCACCAGGTCCGGCCGCGGCGGGCTGACCCGGGTGTCGACGGTCTGGCCGAAATAGCTGTAGGGCCAGCCGTAGAAGGCGCCCTGGGTGACGCTGGTCATGTAGTCGGGGACGAGGTCGTCGCCGAGTTCGTCGCGCTCGTTGACCGCGGTCCACAGCTTGCCGGTCACAGGCTCCCAGTCCATGCCGTTGGGATTGCGCAGGCCGGTGGCATAGGGGCGGCTTGGCCCCTCGGGCAGGGTGAATTCAACGATCTGGGCGCGGCCGGATTCGGCGGCCATGCCGTTCTCGCCGACGTTCGAGTTGGAGCCGACGGTGGCGTAGAGCTTCTGCCCGTCCGGGCTGGCGATGATGTTCTTGGTCCAGTGGTGATTGATCGGGCCGCCGGGCAGGTCGAACACCTTGGTCCCGGCGCCTTGCACCTTGGTCTGGCCGTCGGAATAGGCGAAGGCGACGATGGAGTCGTCGTTGGCCACGTAGAGGGTGTCCCCTACCAGGGCCATGCCGAAGGGCCGCTTCAGCCCCTGGGCGAAGATCGCCTTGGTGTCGGCCACCCCGTCCGCGTCGGAGTCGCGCAGCAGCATGATCTTGTTGGGGCTTTCCTGCAGAGCCCCCGCCCGCTTCTGGACCAGCTGGGCGACCCAGTCCTTGAAGGTCTTGGGCGGCTTGGGCTCCGACGAGGACTCGGCGGCCAGGACGTCGCCATTGGGCAGGACCAGCAGCCAGCGGGGGTGATCCAGGCCGTCGGCGAAGCGGGTGACCACAAATCCGGGCGGGGCCGTGGGCGCGGCGTCCTTGGGCCAGCCGACGAACTTGGCGACCTTCACCGTCGGCAGAGCGCTGGTTGTGGGGGTGGGCAGCTCCGGCTTGGGCCCGAACCCGGCGAAGGGATCGGAAGCGCCCTGGCCGCAGGCGGTCACGCCGAACGCCGCCACGGTCGCAGCCAACAATACCGAACGCATGGACGTCTCCCTAATCTGCGACCTCAGGACAATGCCTGGCTCGGTCCCCGGTTCAGCCTAGCATGGCTTGCGGACGGGCCCACTGATGAGCGGCGGCGCGGCGACCTTCAGATAGATATCCTGAGGTGCTCGGCCAGGGCGTCACGCCGTGCGCGGCGAGGCGCGATGGGCGCGCCGCAAGCCCGCAGGTTGACGCCTCCGGCGCTCAAGCGGAAGCTCTCAAGGTGAAGCTTCGACAGGAAGCGCATTCTGGGGCGGACATCATGAGCGTTGAACTGACCATGCTGACCTATTCGGTCGGCCTGCTTTTCGTACTGGTCTTTCTCCAGGCCCTGGCGGGCATCCGGGCCCAGGGCGCGGTTCCCCTGGCCAATTCGCGCGATGACCTGCCGCCACCGAGCGGCTTCCACGCCCGGATGAAGCGGGTGGTGGACAATCACCGCGAGGGCCTGACCATGTTCGCGCCGCTGGTGCTGGTGGCGGCGGTGGCCGGCGTCTCCAGCGAGATCACGGTCCTGGGCGCCCAACTGTTCTTCTACTCCCGCGTGGCCCACGCGGTGCTCTACATCTTCGGGGCGCCGATGGTGCGTCCCCTGGCCTGGACCGTCGGCCTGGCCGGCACCGTCATGGTGTTTGCCGCCCTGGTCGGCCTGGCCTAGAGGGTCTCCCTAAGCGCCTCCCGTCCGGGGGGCGCGACCGGAGGTCCGCATGACCCGTCATCTCGGCTCCTGCCACTGTGGCGCGGTGACCTTCGCCATCGAGGCGGAGATCGATCACCTCACCGCCTGCGACTGCTCGCTGTGCGTGAAGAAGAACGCGCGGATGGTGCGGGTGCATGAGGACGCCCTGACCGTGCTGTCGGGCGGGGATCACCTGGGCGTCTATGTCTGGAACACTCACCGGGCGCGGCATCACTTCTGCCGCACCTGCGGGATCTATGTGTTTCACCGCAAGCGCGCGGCGCCGGACATGTATGAGGTCAACGTCTTCTGCCTGGACGGCTTCGACCCCTCAACCTTGCCGGTCCGATCCAGCCAGGGTGTGGGCATGTCGGTGGCCGCGAAGGGCGCGCGCGACGTCTGGCCCGGGCCCAGAGAGGCTTGAGACGGGGTTGCGGCGACGGGCTGACGGGGGTATGGCGCGGCCATGCTCGATCACCTGAAGGCGAACAACAAGGCTTGGGCCGCGCGCAAGGTCGCGGCCGATCCCGGCTTCTTCAAGCGGCTCATGGGCCAGCAGGCGCCCGACTATCTCTGGATCGGCTGCTCCGACAGCCGGGTGCCTGCCAGCGAGATCGTCGATCTCGATCCGGGTGAGTTGTTCGTGCACCGCAACGTGGCCAACCTGGCTCCCCCGCAGGACGCCAACTACCTGTCGGTCCTGCAGTTCGCTGTCGAAGTGCTGAAGGTGAAGCACATCATGGTGGTGGGTCACTATGGCTGCGGCGGCGTGGCCGCGGCTGTGGACGGCGGGCGGCGAGGTCTGGTGGATCACTGGCTGCACCCCATTCGGGAAGTCCACGAGGCGCACCGCTGCGAGCTGGACGAACTGGGCAGTCAGACCGAGCGCCTCGACCGCCTGTGCGAGCTGAATGTCATCCGCCAGGTGCAGAACGTGGCCAGCGATCTCTTTGTCAAGGACGCCTGGACCCGGGGCCAAGACCTGTGGGTGCACGGCCTGGTCTATTCCTTGGAAGACGGCCTGCTGAACGATCTCAATGTCTCGGTGGGCGGCCACCGCGAACCCTGAGCCGGGTGCGGCGGAGGGTCCGCCCGACCGGCTGACGGCCTATCTACAAGCTATTTGCCATCCGCCAGCGGGGCCGGAGGCGGCTGCCTGCCTGCGCGGCGGAGCGCAGTTTGTGTATAGGCGTAGTAATTCAAAATACAGATTTGATTAAATCCTTATTCACCGTGACGCTACACCACGTTTTAAATCGAATGTCTCAAAACGTTCTCGACAAGTTCAATCAATAAACAAAACACAAACACACACAGTCGGGAACACGCCATGAAGACCTTCGCCGCTTTCGCCCTCGCCGCCACTGTCGCCGCCTTCGCCGTCCCCTCGTTCGCCGCTGAGGCTGCGCCGTCGGTGAACGTGCAGAGCGTCCGCATCGCCCTGGCCGGCAAGTCCGTCACTCAGGTTCGCACGGAAATCCGCGACGCCGCCTCGAAGGTCTGCGGCGCGCCGGCCGGCGACTGCTGGGTCGCTGCGGTGCGGAAGGCCAACAGCGATTTCAACGCCATCAACCGCGCCCGCCAGGCCGCCGCGCCGTCTCCGGTCCGCACCGCCAAGCTTGAAGATGGCCGCGCCGGCGTCGTCAGCGTCCGGGTCGCCCTGGTGGGTCGTTCAAATGAACAGATCGCGGCCGATATCGCCGCCGCCGCCGACACGGTCTGCAAGGCGACCAACGATTACGCCCACGGCTACCGCGCCTGCGTGACCGGCGCCGTGCGCTCGGCCAAGGTGCAGCTGCGCCAGCTGGCCCGCGCCGAGGGTTCGACCCAAGTCGCCTCGATGTAAGAGACGGCTACTCAGTAAGGTGTTGAAGCCGCCGGCGCTGGTCCCCCCAGCGTCGGCGGTTTTCGTTTGCGCGCCTGCCGCCACGTCACACTTGGCGCGCCGTTTCAGAGGCTTAGACTAGGGCCAACGAACCAGTATGCGCGGAGGAACAGACATGGCCGATTTCGGAGCCGACCTCGATCTTGAGGAATTCCGTACCGAGGCGCGCGCCTGGCTGGAGGCCAACTTCCCGGCCTCGCTGAAGGGCAAGGGTAACCTCGCCGCGACCGAGGTGACGACCACCCACGCCGAGCTCAAGGCCTGGCGCAAGGCCATAGGCCTGAAGGGCTGGGCCACTCCCACCTGGCCGGCGGAATATGGCGGCGGCGGGCTGTCGCCTCAGCGGGCCCGGGTCCTGGCCCAGGAGATGGGCAAGATCGGCGCTTTCAATCCGATGATGTTCGGGATGGGCGTCACCATGATCGGCCCCACGATCCTGGACTACGGCACCGAAGAGCAGAAGAAACAGCATATCCCCCCCATCGTGCGCGGCGACGTCCAGTGGTGCGTGGGCTATTCCGAGCCGGGGGCGGGATCTGACCTGGCTTCGCTGCAGATGAAGTGCGAGGACGCCGGCGACCACTATGTGATCAACGGCCAGAAGACGTGGACGAGCGGGGCCCAGTACTCCGACTGGTGCGGGGCGCTGGTGCGCACCGACTTCTCGGCCAAGAAGCATGAGGGCATCAGCTTCATGCTGATCGACATGCACCAGAAGGCCATCGATCCGCGGCCTATCGCCCTGATCGCCGGGGCCTCGCCGTTCTGCGAAACCTTCTTCACCGATGCGCGGGCCGAGAAGCACGGGCTGCTGGGGCCGCTGAACGGTGGCTGGACGGTGGGCAAGCGTCTGCTGCAGCACGAGCGGGCCAGCCAGACCGGGACGGGCGGGGGTGGTCGCACCGTGCCGCTGAACGAGATCGCCAAGCGCTATGTCGAGGTCGACGAGGACGGACGCATCGCCGATCTGGACCTGCGTACGCGCCTGACCCGGCACCTGATGGACGCTCGCATCCACGGCCTGACCCTGGCCCGGGTGATGGCGGAATCCAAGGAAGCCTCGGGGGCCACCAACGGCGCTTCGGTGCTGAAGAACTCCGCCACGGTGGTGTCCCAGGGCCGGGCCGAACTGACCCTGGAGATCATGGGCCACCAGGGCCTCGGCTGGACCGGCGGCGACTTCACCCAGGAAGAGATCGAGACCGTGCGCGGCTGGCTGTCGGGCAAGGCGATGTCGATCTATGGCGGGTCGGTGGAGATCCAGAACAACATCATCTCAAAGCGCATCCTCAACCTGCCCGACACAACCCAGTCCACCTGACGGGCTGGATTTCGGCCGTCCTGTCGGAACGGGCAGGGGAGGTCCGTCGTTGGAGGACAACCAAGGCGGACTTCCTCGGGGGGTCATCCCAGGCGCCTCGCCACCCTGGCCAATAAGCCGCGAGCGGCCGACGGCGGAGCTGACGTCAAACAGTCTCAATCGCGGTGATATTTCGCGGGTCCCATTTCCAAGAGGCTCGCCTTGCCGAATCCTGACACCCGCCCCTGGCGCCAGCGTCTGGCCCCTTACCAGCAGCCCAGCGCCCGCCGTTCGATCCTGGAGATCGTGATCACGGCGGCTCCCTTGGCGGCGATCTGGGCCGTGGCGTGGGTGGCGGCGCACTTCGGCCTCTGGTGGGTGGCCTTGCTGCTCGCGGTTCCGGCGGCCCTGTTCCTGGTGCGGCTGTTCATGGTGCAGCACGACTGCAGCCACCGCGCCTTCTTCCGCAATCGCCACGCCAATGACTGGATCGGCCGGGTGATCGGGGTGCTGACCGTGACGCCCTACGACTGCTGGCGCCAGACCCACGCCATCCACCACGCCACCTCCGGCGACCTGGACCGCCGGGGCCTTGGCGACATCCTGACCCTGACGGTGGAGGAGTACCGCGCTCTCCCGCTGTGGCGGCGGATCGGCTACCGGCTGTATCGCCATCCGGTGGTGCTGTTCGGCATCGGCCCGGCCTATGTCTTCCTGCTGGAGCAGCGTCTGCCCAGCGGCCTGATGAAGGGCGGCTGGCGACCGTGGTTGAGCGCCATGGGCACCAACGCCGGCATCGCGGTCTTCCTGGTGATCGTCGCCCTGCTGGCGGGCTGGCAGGCCCTGCTGCTGGTCAATCTCCCGACCTTGGTGATCGCGTCGTCCATCGGGGTCTGGCTGTTCTATGTGCAGCACCAGTTCGAGGGCACCTACTGGGCGCGGCGCGACGACTGGGATCTGACGGAGGCGGCGCTGAAGGGCGCCTCGCACTATCACCTGCCGCAGCCCCTGCGCTGGATGACCGCCAATATCGGCGTGCACCACGTGCATCACATCGCCAGCCGCATCCCCTTCTACCGGCTGCCGACCGTCCTGAAGGACCACCCGGAACTGCGCGAGGCCGCCCGGCTCTCGGTCCCGCAAAGCATCCGCGCTGTGCCGCTGTCGCTGTGGGACGAGGCCAGCGAGCAGCTGATCTCCTTCCGCCAGCTGGCGCGGCAGACCCGGGCCGCCGCGGCCGCCTAGAGGTTCAGCCGGCCGACGGCGGCGTCGAAGGCGGCCATCTCGGCCGCTGCGCCGACGGTGATCCGGCTGCAGGTCGTCCAGAGGGGCCAGGAGCGGCCGATGGCGTTCTTCTCCTTGGCGAAGGCCGCCTGGACCTCCCTGGCGGGCTTCTTCCAGTCGAGGCGGCGGCGAACAGGCTCAGCACCTTGCCGATGCTGCGCCGGGAATAGCCGCGGCTGGTGAGGTCGCAGATCGGCTCGTCGGAGAGTTCGGGCGCGGTCATGTGGAGGTCCCCAGGCTGGCTTGATGAGCTCAGGCGCGTGAGGGGAGGGGGGAATGACCGTGGATGTTCAACCTCATGATCGCCCTTGCCTGTTCAACGGTTGAGCGGCGCGGTGACTTTCAGACCAGCAAATGTTCTCGTTATGTTCTGGACAAAGTGACGCTTGGAATGTAGGTGTGAGGTGGGGAAGAGATCGTCGCCCTGCGCGCCGCTCTCATGGGGTTTTACATTTTCCTGGTCAGAAAAGGTGGGTTTGCATGGCGCGTATGCCGAGCGGGGAGCCCCGTTCCGTCCCCGACATCAATGACGAAGACTACGACGAAATGATCCGCCGGCAGGCTGCGAACAACGCGCGGGCGGCGGGCGAACCGGTGAAGCAAGCCGGGGCAGGTGGCCGCATTGGCCATCCCGGCGAGCTGGAATCGCTCATCCCAGTCTGGGGATCTGGCCGAGAGGCCTTGGCGGATTTTGAAGACGGCGACTATGTCGGAGCCGGCTTGAACGGAGCGCTGGCGGCCTCCGACCTCTTCCTGGCGGGGTCGCTGCTGAAGGGCGCTGCAAAGGGCGGGGTGTTTGTGGCGGCCAAGGCGACGAAGCGAGCGGCGCCCTACGGTTGGGATGGAAACGTCCGGAAATGGATGGGCAAGAAGCGCTATCTGGCGCCCTACCAGCATGGTCACCACTGGGCTCTCTCGCGGAACGAGGGCATCGGCCGTTATGTCCCCGCCGCGATCAAGAACCAGCCTTGGAATATCAAACCGATGCCTAGTCCAAAGGTGCATGGACGAATTCACGGGCCGTATGCCGGCAAGAAGCAATTCAACCCGGCGCAGAGATATTGGTACGGCACGCCCGCGTGGTCGAAGGTTGGGACGGTGTCGGCGGCAGGTCATCCGACAGTCGCCGCCAAAGAGAAGGGGGAGGGCGGGCGATGAGCGCGCTTCCCTTCAAATACCCCTTGTTCGCCTTTGGCCGTGACGTGGGGCGCAACGCCCAGGCTGGCCGTGAAACGGTGACGTGGTTTGGCGACGACGAAGATGTTTCGACCTGCAAGGGGTGGGACCTCAAGCATGGCGCAAGGATGGGGATGATCCTCGTCGATCCGACCGGCCGAAGCTGGGAGATCGTCGGCGTCAAGGACCTCGGAATTGTCGGCTCCGTGCTTGGCCGCATTGTCCGCTTCGTATTTCAGCAAAACGACCATGCGATCGAAATGGACTTGGTGGAGCGGCCGCCGATGTCGCTGGACCAGGTGAAGGATCGGGTCTGTGCGTCGATCGACGCCAACCCGGACGATTGGCGCGATGACGAGGCGATCGCCGGGGAGAGTGGAGAGCCCCAGGACGAGCTGGAGCTTCTCGACCGCCTGAAGTCCCGTGTCAGGAAAGCCAAGACGCTCAAGGGCGTCGTGAAGATTCTGGACCGATAGCGGCCCCCGACCGCAACTCCTTGTTGACGTCGGCAGGTCCTAATATATTGCTGTCTAGCAATATAGATGGATGACGATATATGCAGGCTGCGTCTCAGCAAATGGATCTCGTGTTCGGCGCGCTGGCCGATCCGACGCGGCGGGCCATCCTGGCGCGGTTGGCGGAGGGGGAAGCGACAGTGAACGAGCTGGTGGCGCCGTTTGAGCTCAGCCAGCCGACGATTTCCAAGCACCTGAAGGTGCTTGAGGGGGCGGGGCTGGTCTCGCGGGGCCGCAACGCCCAGTTTCGGCCAGTGCGCCTGAACGCCAAGCCGCTGGCCGAAGCCTCCCGCTGGATCGGCGATTACCGCCGGTTCTGGGACGAGAGTCTCGACCAGCTCGAAGCCTATGTGAAAGACCTGCAGGCCAAGGGAGAGCCGTCATGAGCTCCGTCGAAATCGAGCGCGAAATCACCCTGACCCGCGTCATCGACGCCCCGGCCGCCCTGCTGTTCGAGGCCTATTCGCGGCCCGAGCACATCATGAAGTGGTTCGGCCCGGTGGGCTGGCCGGTGACCTTGGCGGAGATCGACTTCCGGGTCGGTGGCACGTTCAAGTTCGCGATGACCGGGCCGAGCGGGGTGCAGAACGAGCCCTTCGGCGGGACCTATCTGGAGATCGTTCCCGACAGGAAGATCGTCTACGACAACGGCTTCAACTTCGAGAAGATGATGGTGGTCACCGTCACCTTCGACGAGGCGGACGGGAAGACGAAGCTGACCCTACACACGGTGTTCGCCAGCGACGAAATCGCGAAGATGCACATCAGCGGCGGCTTCGAGGAAGGCACGAACTCGGGCCTGGATCAGCTTGAGGACCTGGCGGCCGAGCTGACCTCGCGGATTGGCGGCGGCTGATGCGCGAGCTTTTCGGGCCTGGGAGATCTGCGAATCTGATCATCGCACGCGGCGAATTCATCGCCGGGGGACTTGAGGCCGTCACGCGCCATCCCATATCGGAGTCGCGGCCCGGGCCCCTCTGACGATCCCCTTGATCGTGATGTCGGACCGCATCGGGTGCGCCCGATGCCGGGGTCCCTCTCCAGCTCCCCCGGAGTTTCGGGCGCATCCTCCCAACAGAGGAGGTTTGCGAGATGCCCTACAATCTTTCCAGCCGGCGGCCCACGAGCGCCAGCCTGATGACCGAAGCCTGGACCCCGGGCGACAGGCTGCAGCTGGACGCCTTGGTGGGGGGCTGCGCCCTGGTCGCCCACGCCGACGGCTGGGTGACGGCCGAGGAGCGGCGGCGCCTTGTGGCCCGGGTCCAGGGCCTCCCGGCCCTGGGTTTGTTCGGGGTGGATGAGGCGGTGCAGGCCTTCGAGGCCCTGATCGACCGTTTCGACAAGGATCCTGAAGACGGAGAGGCGGTGGCCGAGGCTGCGATCCTGCGGCTGCGCGGCCGGGCAGGTCCCGCCCATCTGCTGGTGGCCGCGGCCTGCTCCATCGCCGCCGCCGACGGGGGCTTCGACGCCGAGGAGCGGGCCGCGATCCTGCGGATCTGCCATCTCCTGGACCTGGAAGCCGACGCCTTTGATCTGTTGGCCGCCAGGGGCCGGCGATGAGGATCTCGGCCCCCGCGTCCTGGCTGCGGCTGGAGTCGCAGGTCCTTGCCCAGGCCACGACCCTGGCGGCGTCCCACGCCAGTTCCCCCACCGGACGGCCCGTGGAGGGGGCAGAGCCGGTGACCTCCAATCTCGCGCCGCGCCGGGTGACCGGCCACACCCTGGACATCCGGGTGTGAGGCCGATGGGCTAAGGCGGGTTGAAGGCTCGGCCGGCACGATTTTCCGCCGCCGAGCGCGTGGCGACGCCGCGCCGACCATCCATCAATCCATGAGTGGTCCGCGATCTTCGCGATCACGACAGATCCCTACCTGGTCTACACCTCCAATATCTTCGCCATCCTGGCCTTCGGGCGCTCTACTTCGCCCTGGGCGCGGTGATTGACCGCTTCGCCTGTCTGAAACCGGCCCTGGCCGCCCTGCTGGTGTTCATCCGCGGCAAGGTGTTCGTGGCCGAGGCCATGGGGTGGGAAAAGCTCCCCGCCCCGGTGTCCCTGGGGGTGACCGTGGCCCCTGCTGGCCTGCGGGATCGGTTATCCCGTCTGGCGCACCCGCACACCGGCGGCCGGGGTCGCCTGAGACCCGCGCGGGGGACGGCGGAAAGCGGCGCCGTCCCCTGGGCACGGGCTGGGCGGTCCCCTATGTGGGGAGCGCCGTTCCACGCCAGCCCTAGGATGCCCATGCCCTCGCTCTTTGATCCGCTCGTCGTCGGCGATCTGACCCTGCCCAACCGGGTGATCATGGCGCCCCTGACGCGCAGCCGCGCGGGGGACAGCCGCATCCCGAACGCCCTGATGGCCAAGTACTACGAGCAGCGCGCCTCGGCCGGCCTGCTGATCTCCGAAGGCGTTCCCGTCGATCCGATGGGCGTCGGCTACGCCGGGGTGCCCGGCGTCTGGTCAGCCGAACAGACCCAAGGCTGGCGGCAGGTGGCCTCGGCGGTCCATGCGGCCGGCGGGCGGATCTTCATGCAGCTCTGGCACGTGGGCCGCATCTCCGACCCGACCTTCCTGGACGGCCGCGCGCCGGTGGCGCCCAGCGCCATCGCCGCCAAGGGCCACGTTAGCCTCTTGCGTCCGGAGCGGCCCTATCCGACCCCGCGCGCCCTGGAGACCAGCGAAGTCCAGGACGTGGTCGAGGCCTTCCGCCTCGGCGCCCAGAACGCGCAGAAGGCTGGTTTCGACGGCGTCGAGCTGCACGGCGCCAATGGCTATCTGCTCGACCAGTTCCTGCAGGACGGCGCCAACCAGCGCACCGACCAGTACGGCGGCTCCATCGCCAACCGCGCCCGGCTGATGCTGGAATGCGCCGACGCCGCGGTGTCGGTCTGGGGGTCCGACCGCGTGGGCATGCACCTGGCGCCCCGCGGCGACGCCCACAGCATGGGCGACAGCGATCTGGCGGCGACCTTCACCCACGTCGCCACGGAACTGGGCAAGCGCAAGCTGGCCTTCCTCTGCGCCCGCGAGGCGGAGGGGCCCGACAGCCTGGGGCCGCAGCTGAAGAAGGCGTTCGGGGGTGTCTATATCGCCAATGAGCGCTTCACCGGCGCATCGGCCCAGGCCGCCCTGGACGCCGGCTGGGCCGACGCCGTGGCCTTCGGCAAGGATTTCCTGGCCAATCCCGACCTGGTCGAGCGCCTGCGCACCGGGGCGGAGCTGAACCGCTGGAACCTGGCGACCTTCTATTCACCCGGCGCGGAGGGCTACACCGACTATCCGACCCTGTCGGAGCTACAGGCCGCCGACTGATCAGCCTAGGGGACGTCGCAGGCCAGCAGCCCCTGGCGTCCCTTCACGAATCCCCGGCGCACCATCCCCGCGAGCACCGCGGCCTTGAGCCCGGCTTCGCGGGACCTCGCCCCGGAAGCCCAACGGACGACACCCCGGAAGGGGAGTCCGACGACGCCGGCGACCAGGTCGGCGGCGAGGCCGTCCACGGTGACACCGGCGGTCTTTCCATTGGGCGTGAGGTCAGGGCCCAGGGCGTCGTCAAGGGCGCGAAGTTCGGTCTGAAGCGACGGGCAGTCGCCCGCGTGGGCCAGGTCATAGGGTGAGACCACGGCGCGTAGCAGCACGTCCGGCGCGGTCTCGCGGATGACGCTGAGATCGCGCAGGGGCTGAACCGCGGCGCGACCAAGGTCAGAGTCCGAGCCGGGCCGGGCCATAGGCTGGGTGGCGCAGCCGGCCAGGAGGCTCAGGCCGACCAGGGCCGCGACCCGCGAGGTTGTCCGATGTTTCGCTATCATGGAGCGGGAGCCTGCGCCGTGGTCCTCGCCGCGGTCAAGGTCTGGCGGAACGCCGCCAGCAGCTGCTCGCGCGCCGTATCGTCCTGCGCCGCCTGCAGCGCCTGATCCAGTTCGATCAACAGTCCGGCCCGGGCGTTGTGCCAGTCGGGCGCGGCCACGGCGCGGGCGGCGATGCGGTGCACGGTCTCGCCGGCCGCCTGAACCTTCGAGCCGCTCAGGACATAGCCCTCATCCATCCCCGGCAGGGCGATGCGTTCGGGCTCGATCCCCGCCGCCACCAGGCGCGTCCGCAGGCCCTCCCGGGCCGAGGGCTCGCCATGCAGGATGAACACCTGCCCGGCGACGGGCCCGCGCGCCTTGACCCAGTTGGTCAGGCCCGAGGCGTCGGCGTGGGCGGAATAGACGTCCAGGGCGCGGATGCGCGCCCGGACCTGGATCTGCTCGCCCTCGATCGAGACCCGGCTGGCGCCGTCCTGCAGGATACGCCCGAGCGTCCCCATGGCCTGGAACCCCGACAGCAGAACGGTGGCGTCCTTGCGCCAGAGCAGGCGCTTGAGGTGCCGCCGCACCCGGCCGGCGTCACACATGCCGCTGGCGGCCATGATCAGATGCCAGCCTCTCAGCTTCTCAAGGCTGTCGCTCTCCTTGGGCTTGCGCAGGAACCGCAGGCGACCGCCGGAATGCAGGTCCTGGAAGGGGTTGCTCTCCGTGGTCCGGTTCCAGCCGCGCCGCTGGAAGATCTCGGTCGCCTCGATGGCCAGGGGCGAGTCCAGGAAGATATCGGCCTTGGGGATCTGGCCCTCGTCCATGATGGTGAGGATGTCGGCGAGCAGTTCCTGGGAGCGTTCGACCGCGAAGGCCGGAATGAGCACCGGCCCGCCCGCGGCGTGGGCGTCGAGCAGCTCCTGGGTCAGCACGGCTCGCCGGGCCTGGCCGTCAAGATCCAGCCGCTCGCGGTCGCCATAGGTGGATTCCACGATCACGTGGTCGACCCCGCTGGGGCCATCGGGATCGGGGGAGTAGTCGCGCCCGCCGCTGCCGATGTCGCCGGAGAACAGCAGCCGAACCGGACCTTCAGCGGTCTCGAGCTGAACCTCGATGGAGGCGGCGCCCAGGATGTGGCCGGCCTCCCAGTAGGTGGCGGTCAGGCCCGGCAGGATGGCCGCCGCAACCCCCAGCTTCACCTTCTTGAACTGCTCCATGACCTTGGCGGCGTCGCGCTCGGTGTAGATCGGCTCGACGGTGGGACGGCCCCGCCGCTGGTTGCGGCGATTGAGATGACGGACCTCGGTCTCCTGGATACCGCCGGCGTCGGCCAGCATGATGCCGCACAGGTCGCGCGTGGCGGCCGTGGCGTAGATCGGACCCGTGAACCCGGCCTTCATCAGCTTGGGCAGCAGGCCCGAGTGGTCGATGTGCGCGTGGGTCAGCAGGACCGCGTCAATCTTGCCGACGTCGAAGGGGAAGTCGTTGTAGTTCAGGGCCTTGAGAGTCTTCGAGCCCTGGAACATGCCGCAGTCGATCAGCACAGCGGCGCCATCCACCTCAAGGCGCGCGCAGAAGCCGGTGACGCAGCCAGCGGCGCCGTGGAAGGTCAGCTTGACGGTCAAGGGGAGCGCTCCTGGGGAGGGGGTCAATCGGCTGCCACGCGGTCGTCGCCGAAGGTCTGGGCGACGGCGTGGCGAACCTCGGTCAGCAGGTCGGCCACCGCTTCCCCGGTGATGCCGGGGACGATACCGCCAATGTGTCTGTGATCCAGCATCCGCAGCCCGCAGACGGCGGCCAGATGCAGGTCGAACACCGTCATCAGGGCCGGAAGGGCGCCGCTCTCGCGGACCCACGACTCCGGCGCGCCCGAGAAGCTGAAGCTGATGAGCCTCTTTCCCTCAAGCAGGGGTTCGGTCCCGCCCGGGATCGGCGCGTAGCCGAAGCCCATGCTGAAGACGCGGTCGACATAGCCCTTCAGCATCGCCGGGGGCGCGTTGAACCACAGGGGGTAGACGAAGGCGAAGACCTCGGCGTCGGCCAGAAGCCGTCGTTCCTCCAGCACGTCGGTCCCGAAGGCGTAGCCGGCCGGGCCCGGAATTTCCGCGGCCTTGAGGCAGGGGTCAAAACCAAGCTGGTAGAGGTCACGGACCACGACCTGGTGGCCCAGGGCCGCCGCGGCCTCGGCATAGGCCGCCGCCGCCGCGCAGGTGAGGCTGTCGGGATTGGGGTGGGCGACGATGATCGCGTGTTTCATGATAAGCGGTCCGTCGCGGAGAGCGTTTCGTCGACCTGCACGAGCTCGTTGTGACCAAAGCCCTTGCGGTAGTCCAAGACCGAAATCACCTGCGGGCGCAGATGGAACATCGCCATCTCGCCGGCCGGGGTGGAGACGTACTGGGCCAGTTCCGGGAACCTCTCCAGGAACAGCAGGCCGATCCGCGCCAGGTCGTCGGGGTTGGTGACCTCGGTCGCCTGGCCGCCGAGGGAGAGGCCGCGGATTTCGGCCCAGTCACGATAGGGCAGGTCGATCGTCGCCGACACCCGGGGGTCGCGCGCCAGGTTGCGCGCCTTCTGCGACTGCTGCCCGCACCCGAAATAGATGTCGAGGCCCTGGCTGGCGTAGCTCACCGTGGTGGCCTGGGGCGCGCCGTCGGGCCTGAGGGTCGCGAGCGTCAGGTCCTTGCCCTCTTCAAGGATTGCGACGATGTCCTGGTGGATATCCGGCTTCATCGATCTTGCTCCAGCGAAGATTGAGGCCAGGATGGCCCCAGACGAGGCGGGTGGCGTTGCGCCAGATCAAGTCGAAGGCCACCTCCGATCTTAGTCTGCGCCACGCCTGGAGATTCGTATGTCGAGCAGCCAACCAGAGCCCAATGCGGCGCAACTGATCTCGCCCGCCTATCGCCTTGCGGCCTTGGATCAGGATTTCCTGCTGAGTTCCTCCATGCGGGGCGTTCGGTTCCTGCTGGAGTTCTCCAAGGTGGACGAGGCGCTGACCGCCTGGGGCGTCAGGTCCACCCTGGTGGTGTTCGGCAGCGCCAGGATCGCGGAGAACGGCCCGGGCCGGCAGGCTGAGTGGTATGCGGCGGCCCGCGCGTTCGGCGGCCTCGTCTCCCAGAGAGGCGGCGCAATCCACACCGCCGACCGCCTGCGCGACAACGTCATCGCCACCGGCGGGGGCCCCGGGATCATGGAGGCGGCCAACCGCGGGGCGGCCGATGTCGGCGCGCCGTCCATCGGGTTCAACATCAGCCTGCCGCACGAGCAGGGCCCGAACCCCTACTCGACCCCGGAGCTGACCTTCCGCTTCCACTACTTCGCCATGCGCAAGATGCACCTGGCCATGCGCGCCAACGCCCTGGTGGTGTTCCCGGGGGGCTTCGGGACCCTGGATGAGCTGTTCGAGATCCTGACCCTGCGCCAGACCGACAAGTCGCCGCGTATTCCCGTGGTGCTGTTCGACGAGACCTACTGGCGGTCGGTGATCAATTTCGACGCCCTGGTGGAGGCGGGCATGGTGGACGCCGCCGATCTCGAGATCTTCCGCTTCGCCGGGAGCGCCGAGGAGATCTGGGCGGAACTCCTGGCCTGCGGCCTGCCGGTGGCGGCCGAGCGGGTCGCTGGCTCCTAGGCGCGCCCCCGGCGGAAGATGGAGGAATGTTCATCTTCGTCCAGATGTTTTGCGGCGGACAGCCTGCCGCTCCCACGCCATTCTGCGCTCACAGGATTCCAAGGGGGCGCGGATGCGTAGTCAGTTCATGTGTGCGGCGGCCGTGGCCGTCCTGCTGGTCGCGGGTCACGCCAGCGCCGCCGACAAGCCCGAGTTCGGCGAGGTTGGCCTCGACCTCGCCAGCATGGACAGGACCGTCGCGCCCGGTGACGACTTCTACGCCTATGTGAACGGTGGCTGGCTCAAGTCCGCCACCATCCCGGCCGACCGTTCCAACTACAGCGACGTGGCCCGCCTGCGCGAGCAGAGCCTGGCGCGGGTTCGCGGGATCGTGGAGGCCGGCGCGGCGTCGCCCAGTTCAGCCGACGCCCGGAAGTTCGGCGACATCTATGCCAGCTTCATGGACGAGGCGGCCATCGAGGCGGCCGGGATCACACCTCTCAAGGCTGACCTGGCGATGATCGCGGCGGTGAAGACCCCTCAGGACGTGGCGCGGGTCATGGCGGCCCTTGAGCGCAAGCAGCGTCCGTTCGGCTACGGCTCGCCCCAGCCCAGCTTCCCGGTCTATCCGGCGGTGGGCATCGACGCCAAGGACCCGACAAAGGGCTCGTCGGAGCTGGTGCAGGGCGGCCTCGGCCTGCCCGACCGCGAATACTACCTGACCGACGATCCGAAGTTCGCCGCGGCGCGGGCGGCCTACAAGACCTACCTGACCCAGATCTTCACCCTGGCCGGCATGGGGGACGGCGCGGCGCGGGCCGACCGGATCATCGCCTTCGAGACCGCCCTGGCCAAGGTGCATTGGAGCCGGGTGGAGTCCCGCGACGCCGACAAGGTCTACAACCCCATGACCCCGGCCCAGCTGATCGCCGCGGCGCCGGGCTTCGACTGGAAGACCTATCTGGACGGGGCGGGCTTCGGCGCGCGGCCGGTGCTGATCCTCAACCAGACCAGCGCCATCACCGGCTTCGCCAAGCTGGCGGGCGCGACCGACATGGAGACCTGGCGCGACTACCTGGCCTCGCGCCTGATCAAGGACGCCGCGCCGGTGCTGCCCAAGGCCTTCGTCGAGGCCGACTTCGCCTTCCACGGCAAGGCGCTGACCGGCACGCCGGAACTCAACGCCCGCTGGAAGCGCGGCATCGCGGCGGTGAACCTCGCCATGGGCGACGCCGTGGGCAAGTCCTACGCCGCCCAGTACTTCCCCCCTGAGGCCAAGGCCAAGATCGAGGACCTGGTGGGGGAGGTGAAGGCCGCCTTCTCCCGCCGGATCGACCGCCTGGACTGGATGGCGCCGCAGACCAAGGTCCGGGCCAAGCTCAAGCTCGCCAACCTGCGGGTAGAGGTTGGCTATCCCGAGACCTGGCGTGACTATTCGGCCCTGACCATCGTGCGTGGCGAGGCCTTCGCCAACAGCCAGCGGGCCGCGGCGTTCGAATACGCCCGTAACCTCGCGGAGATGGAAAAGCCGGTGGACCGCGCCCAATGGTGGCTGACCCTGACGCCGCAGACCGTGAACGCCTTCAACGCCGGGCCCCTCAACAAGCTGGCCTTCCCTGCGGGCTTCCTCGCCGCGCCCTGGTTTGATCCGGCCGCCGATCCGGCGGTGAACTACGGCGCCATCGGCTCGGTGATCGGTCACGAGATCAGCCACAGCTTCGACGACCAGGGCGCCAAGCTGGACGAGCAGGGGCGGCTGATCGCCTGGTGGACGCCGGCTGACCTGACGGCCTTCGAAGCCTCCACCGGCAAGCTGGCGGCGCAGTACGACGCCTATCAGGCCCTGCCGGACCTGAAGCTCAACGGCCGCCTGACCCTGGGCGAGAACGTGGGCGACCTGGGAGGCCTGGCGGCGGCGCTGGACGCCTATCACGCCAGTCTGGGCGGCAAGCCCGCGCCGGTGATCGGCGGACTGACCGGCGACCAGCGGTTCTTCATGTCCTATGCCCAGAGCTACCGGACCCTGATGCGCGAGCCCTTCCTGCGCCAGATCATCGCCACCGACCCCCATGCGCTGGGCCAGTTCCGCGCCTATGAGGTGCGCAACTTCGACGCCTGGTACACGGCCTTTGACGTGAAGCCCGGCCAGAAGCTGTACCTGGCGCCGGCTGAGCGGGTTCGCATCTGGTAGGGGGCGCCGTTACCGGAGCTGGCTGTCCTTGCTGCCCCTGCGGTTGATGCCGGCGACGACGATCCGGCTGTCGCGGCCGGACTGGCATTGGACGCAGGTGCGGGCGCCGGGGAGTGCCCGGCGGCGCGCCTCCGGAATCTCGTCACCGCACGCGACGCACTGCTCCGTGCCTTCGCCGACCGGCAGGCGCGCCCGGGCCGTAAGCACGCCGTCGGTGATGGTGTCCTCGATCTGATCGAGGACAGCGCCCTCGTGCGCCCAGCCGGTCGCCATGTCGCCAATGTCCTTGTTTGTCAGGGTGTTAGATGGGAATTCGCTCGGCGATTTCCAGGGAGGCCGGGGAGCGGCGGTCGATGCGTCGCGTGTTCGCTGAACCCCTGGCGGTGGTCGCTGTTCCGCCGAGAGTCCGACAGACGCGTCGTTTCAGGGCTCCTGACGGAATAATTCGGCGAAGCGCGGCGCAATCCCTGTGGGGCTGCAACTGAGCCCGCCCGATGGTGTTGAGGCATCTTCGGAGACGCACCCGGCGCTCCGGTTGGGAGGACGCCATGCCGACATGCCCGACGACCTCGAACCGGTCTGACCTCGGATGATCCCGCAAGCCGCTGCGGCCGGCCCTGAGGCGTTAAGCACCCCCAATCGGGAGCAGTGGCTGATCAATGTCGCCGTGCTGATGAGGCCCTGGTTCAGGTCCCGCGGCTATGAGATCCCGCTGCGGGTTCGGCTTGGGGTCGGCGCCCTGTCGGCCAACCAGAGCACCTTGGGGGTCTGCTATCCCTACACCGACCGGGACGGCTTCCGGCATATCACCATCTCGCCGTTCATCGACGAACCGGTGCTGGTGGCGGCGGTGGTGGTGCATGAACTGATCCACGCCATCCTGCCTCCGGAGGAGCTGCACGGACCGCGCTTCCGCGAGGCGGCCCGCGCGCTCGGTTTTGAAGGCCGCCTCACCCAGGTCGTGCCGGGCTCCGAGCTTGCCGCCCAGCTTCAGGTGATCGTCAGGCAGGTCGGCCCCTATCCGCACCGGGCGATCCTCGCGGCGTGACCAGTTGGCCGGAATAGCGTAGAAGCGCGCGCCGTTCCTCCGCTCTGTCCCCTGAGAAGTCGCCGAAACCCTATGCAATCTCAGTCGCATAGACTGTCCGTCGCCCCCATGATGGACTGGACGGACCGGCATTGCCGCGCCTTTCACCGGGTGCTGACGCGCGAAAGCCTGCTCTACACCGAGATGGTGACGACCGGGGCCGTGCTGCACGGCGACCGGGAACGGTTGCTGGGGTTCGACGACGTCGAGCATCCCGTGGCCCTGCAGCTGGGGGGCTCGGAGCCTGCCGACCTCGCGGCGGCGGCGCGCATCGGCGCGGACCTCGGCTATGACGAGATCAACCTGAATGTCGGCTGTCCCTCCGACCGGGTGCAGAGCGGCCGCTTCGGCGCCTGCCTGATGCGGGAGCCGGCCCTGGTGGCCGAGGGCATGGCGGCGATCCGGGCCGCTGTCTCCATCCCGGCCACGGTGAAGTGCCGGATCGGCGTGGACGACCAGGAGCCGGAGGAGAGCCTGTTCACATTGGTGGACCTCTGCGCCCAGGCGGGGGTCACCACTTTCATCGTCCACGCCCGCAAGGCCTGGCTGAAGGGCCTGTCGCCCAAGGAAAACCGGGACGTGCCGCCGCTGGACTACCCGCTGGTCCACCGACTGAAGCGCGAACGGCCGGGCCTGAACATCGAGATCAACGGCGGCGTCGGCTCCCTGGACGAGGCCGAGGCCCAGTTGGCCCATACCGACGGCGTGATGCTGGGCCGGGCCGCCTATCATACGCCGGGTATCCTGGGGCAGGCCGATCGGCGCATCTTCGGCGCGGCCGCCGACGTCGGTCCGTTCGAGGCCGTGGAGCTCTACAAGCCCTACATCGCCCGCCAGCTTGAGCGCGGCGCGCATCTGTCGGGGATCACGCGCCACATGCTTGGGCTGTTCCACGGCGCGCCGGGCGCCCGGACCTGGCGGCGAATCCTGACGGTGGAGAGCGTAAAGCCGGGCGCGGATCTCAGCGTCGTGGACGCTGCGCTCGCCGCGGTCTCAGGGCTGAAGGATCAGCGCGGTGCGGGTGGCCTGGAAGCTGGAGAGGCGGCCTAGATAGGTCATGCCCAGCAGCGAGGCGTCGAGCCCCTTGTCGAGAACCAGCGCATCGACGTCCGCCAGCTTGGCGCCGGCGACCGAGACCGAGGCCAGCTTGACGGCGGCGGCCTTGGCCTCGCCGTTGGCGGTCATCACCTTGTAGGCATAGTCCAGCTTGGCGGGGTCGAAGCCGAGACGCTGGGCGTCGGCGGCGGTAAGCGCCACGGCGGTGGCGCCGGTGTCCACCAGGAAGCGGACGCTGGAGCCGTTGACGGTGCCCTGCGCCCAATAGTGGCCGTCGCTGGCCTTGGCGATCGACGCCGCACCGCCCTGCGCGGCGGCGGGTTGTTGTTCCGGAACGAAGTGGGCCACGGCGGCGCGCAGGCCGTCGGATCGTGTGGTCGGGTCAAGGCTGACGACGGCCTGGGCCGCGCCCACGGCCGATACGGCTCCGATCAGGGCCATGGCGGCCAGCTTGATCATACTCGACACCCTCGCCACCCCGGCGTTGCCCGGCCATTCCCGGCCTTGTTGAACGGACAGGTTACGTCAGCGGGGGTTTGCAACCGGTGAACGCGCGATCCGAACTCAGCTGAAAATCGCCAGCTTTTCGGGACGGATGCGCTGCCGGCGGGTTGGCAGGTCGGTCATGATCCGGGCGCGGTCCTCATCCGACAGCTTCTGCCAGGCGGCGACCTCGGTCAGCTCGCGGTAACAGCCCATGCAGAGGCCGGTCTCGCCATCGATGACGCAGACCTTGATGCAGGGCGTCTTGATCGGGGCCGGGGGGCGGGGGGGGAGGTCGCTCATGAGGGGATAGCGTAGGTCACGGTCGCCTGCGCCGCCAGCCTGTCCTCGCTCTCGGTCCAGAGCTTGACGTCGCACACCGCGATGCGGCGGCCCAGGCGCAGGAAGCTGGCCTCGGCATGCAGATCGCCGGGCGCTGCGCCGCGCAGGAAGTTCATCACCAGCGAACTGGTGACCGCCATCAGCTGGTCGCCGATGTGGGCCAGGATCAGGGCGTAGGCCGCGGTGTCGGCCAGGCTCATCAGGTTGGGGCCCGCGATCACCCCGCCGGGGCGCAGCATGCCGGGACCGTAGGGGCGCACAATGTGGGCGCGGCCCGGCGACAGGGCGGTCACCTGGGGCAGGGCTCCGGTCGAGGCGTCCGGAAAGGCGTGCGCCATCAGGGCGTTCACGCCGGCGACATCGAGCTTGAGATCGGGTTGGGCCATAACTGTGTTCTGCCGATCCTCGCGAAACATTACAAGACGTTTATGTGATCCAAGTAACTTGGTTCAATTATTAAGGATTGGTAAGATTCGAATACTCAATGTTGCTGCGAATTCATTTGAAGCCTCAGCAGCGTGAGGGCAGGTTCCACGCATCGTATTTCGAGGGAAAAACACATGCGTATCGCCACCGCCACGCTCGCCGCCGTCGCCGCCCTGATGGCCGCCGGCTCCGCCCTGGCCGCCGCCCAGGTCACCGACGTGGACTACATCAAGGCCAGCCGTTGCCGCGGGATCGCCATCTCCGCCGCGGCCGACACCGCCGACCTGGACGCCTGGCTCAAGGCCGCCAGCAAGTCTCGCTCCATGTCGGTCATGGACAAGGCCGCCGTCGCCGAGGACGCCGGTCGCCGAGAGGCCAAGACCACCAATGCCGAACGCAAGGCCCGCCTGGCCACCGAACTCAGCGGACCCTGCCAAGCCTTCAAGGGCTAGTCTCTCGAACCGCCCCTGATGGAGCGCGTCGGCCCCCCCAGAGTCGGCGCGCTCCTTTCGTTTGGTCTCGCGCCTTGGGGCTTGCGGGGACTCGACGGGAACCCGACCTAGGCGCACGCTTTCTTGCAGCATGCCGTAAGCGGGGTTTCGATCGGTCTATGAGCGTATTGAAACCTGGAGACACGGTCTGGCGCACAGGCCGCGCCAACCGCGCCGCCTTCCTGATCGACACGGAGGCCTATTACACGGCCGTCTACGAAGCCCTTCGCAAAGCCAAGCGTTCGGTGCTGTTGCTCGGCTGGGGGTTTGATCCCCGCACCCGGCTGTTTCCCGATGGGCAGGAGACGTCGGATGACCCCGACGAGGCTGGCCGCATTCTGGTGGAGCTGGCGCGCGCGCGCCCCGAACTGGATATCCGCCTGCTGATCTGGAAGTCGGCCCTGCCCATCGCGGCCAGCCAGGAATTCTTCCCTCACAAGGCGCGCAAGTGGTTTGAGAAGACCGGCGTGAAGTTCCGCCTGGACGACGCGGTCCCCATGGGCGCCTGCCATCACCAGAAGCTGCTGGTGGTGGACGACAAGCTGGCGATCTGCGCCAGCGGTGACATCTGCGTCGACCGCTGGGACACGCCGGGGCACCGGGACCATGAGCCCCGCCGCATCATGCCCGACCAGGAGTGCCATGCGCCTCGCCACGAGGTGATGCTGATGGTGGACGGCCCGGTGGCCAAGGACCTGGGAGACCTGGCCCGGGAACGCTGGCGCCGGGCGACCAAGGAGGTTGTGGCGCCGCCCCCGGAAATGGAGGGCGATCCGTGGCCCGCGCACGTGCCGGCTCATCTTTTGGACATGGACGTCGGCATCGCCCGCACCATGCCGGCCTGGCGCCATGAGCCCCAGGTGGAGGAGATCCGCCGGCTGACCCACGCCTCGATCCTGGCGGCCAAGGACGTCATCTACCTGGAGAACCAGTACTTCACCTCGCCCCTGATCGCCGAGGCCCTGGCCACCCGCCTGGCGGAACCCAACGGCCCGGAGATCGTGCTCATCTCCACGGGGGCGAGCCCCAGCTGGTTCGACCAGCTGACCATGGACCGGGCCCGGTCGAACATGCTGTGGCGGCTGCGGTCAGCCGACATCTTCGGCCGCTTCCGCGCCTTCTATCCGATCACGCCGGGCGGGACGAAGATCATCGTCCACTCCAAGAGCACCATCATCGACGACAAGATCGCCCGTGTTGGCTCGGCCAACCTGAACAACCGGTCCGGCGGCTTCGACACCGAACTGGAACTGGCCATCGAGGCGACCACGGAGCGGGCGCAACTGAACATCGCGGCCTTCCGGGACCGGTCGATCGGGCACTTCCTGGGCTATACCGGCGACGCGGTGGCCAAGGCCCGGCAGGAGCGAGGCGGCCTGATCGCCGGGATCGACGCCCTCAACCGCGAGGGACGGCTGTCGCCGGTGCTGGCGATGAAGATGACCGCCTTCGGCGAGTTCGTGGCGGCCTATCACCTCGGCGACCCGGTGAACGTCAGCGACTCGTGGCGCCCGGGCCGCCGCCGCGACCGCCTCTATGCCGAGGCGCGGGCCCTGGGGGAGGGCGGCAGGTTTGAGTCGCGCAACTGGCGCGCGCCGGTCAAGAAACCTCGAAATCCATGACCAGGGGCAGGTGGTCCGACGCCGCCCGGGTGAGGGGGCTGAAGGGCGCCGAAAGGTCCGTCACCCGGATCTCCTCACTGACGAACACGTGGTCGATGCGGAGCACCGGCAGGGCCGAGGGGAAGGTGGAGGTCGGCTTCTTCTGCGGCGCGAGGCGTCGAGCCCCCTGCAGCCGGCCGATCAAGGTGCGATAGACGACGGAGGTCGGACTGGCGTTGAAATCGCCCAGCAGGATCGTCGGGCCCTGGCACTTGGGATGGCCAAGCCAGGCGGGCCCGGCCAGGCAGGCGGCCTGGATCTGTTGCTCCCTGGGCACCAGACCCAGGTGGGTGTTGATGATCTGCACCGTCTTGCCGTCGATCTCCACGGCGATCCACAGGGCGCCCCGCGGCTCCAGCTGCGGGATCCGGCGATAGCCGGGCAGGGGCCCGACCTGCACCATGTGTTCGGGGTAGGCCGTCAGGATGGCGTCGCCGTAGAGTTCCTCCTCCACCATCATGGCGGGGTGGAAGTGGACCGCCATCTTCAGGCGTTGGGCGATCTCGTGAGCCTGATCGACGTTGCCGGTGCGGATCCGCCCGACATCCAGCTCCTGCAGCGCCACGATGTCTGGCTCGAGGCTGGCGATGACGTCGGCGATGCGGCCCACGTCCAGGCGGCGGTCGGTGCCGACGCACCGGTGGACATTGTAGGTGATGATACGCGGCATGGGGCCCGTGTGATGCGCGCCCGGGCCGTCGAGCGCAAGATGGGGAACGACTGGTGTGCGGCGAAGGTTCGCTTCATGTGAGACGAAATCAGGAGAGCATGTAGATGATCTGGATCGCCGCGGCCGCCGCCGCCGCCAGCGTGATGGCCGGCCAGGGGCTGGCGACCATCCAGTGTCGGGTGGCGGCGGGCCAGAGCTTGCGCGACTGCGTGGTGCTGTCGGAGACGCCCCAGGGCGCCAATGTCGGCGCCTTCGCCCTGAAGCTCGCCAAGGGGTTCCATCCCCAGCCGGGTGACCGGCGCATCCGGGACGGCAAGATCGTCATCAGGATGAAGTTCAAGCTGCCTTGACGGACGCCCCCCGCGGCCGGGAGATTGCGATCATGCAAACGACCGCCGACTTCATTCGTGGCCTGCCCAAGGCCGAGCTCCACCTGCACATCGAGGGCAGTCTTGAGCCCGAGCAGATGTTCGAGTTCGCCCGGCGCAACAGGATCGACCTGCCATTCAAGACGGTCGAGGCGGTCAGGGCGGCCTACGCCTTTTCCAACCTGCAGGACTTCCTGGATATCTACTATCAGGGCGCAGGCGTGCTGCAGACCGAGGAGGACTTCCGCGACCTGGCCATGGCCTATTTCCGGCGGGCGGCGGCGGACGGGACGGTTCACGCCGAGATCTTCTTCGATCCCCAGACCCACACCGATCGGGGAATTCCCTTCGCTGTGGCCGCCGACGGCCTGCTGGCCGGCATGGCTCAGGCGGAGCGGGAGTTGGGGGTCACCTCCAAGCTGATCCTCAGCTACCTGCGGCACCTCTCCGAAGAGGACGCCTTCAAGACCCTGCGAGAGGCCGAGCCCTATCTGGACCGCATGGTGGGGGTCGGGCTGGATTCCTCGGAGCTGGGCCATCCGCCGAGCAAGTTCGCCAAGGTGTTCAAGGCGTCGCGCGAACGTGGCCTGAAGCTGTCGGCCCACGCCGGCGAAGAGGGGCCGCCGGAATATGTCTGGGAGGCGCTGGACGGCCTGGCCGTCGACCGTATCGACCACGGCAACCGCTCCCTGGAGGACCCGGTGCTGGTCAAGCGGCTGGTGGCTGAGGGGATGACGCTGACCGTCTGTCCACTGTCGAACCTGAAGCTCTGCGTGGTGGACGACCTGAAGAACCACCCGTTGAAGCGGATGCTGGACCTGGGGCTGAAGGCCACCATCAACTCCGACGACCCGGCCTATTTCGGTGGCTATATCGGCGAGAACTGGACCGCGACCACAGAGGCGCTGGGGCTCTCTCGCGACGAGCTGGCGACGCTCGCCCGCAACAGCTTCACGGGGTCGTTCCTTGCGCCTGACGAGATCGCGTCCAGGGTGGCGCAGGTGGACGCCTATCTCGCCAAGGCCTGACCTGTCTAACGGGTTTTTGTTGACGCTGACGTTAACGTCATCTTCCCAAGGCGAGGGCGTTTGCCTATGGTCCGACCGCACGCAATACGCTGTAAGCGGAAGCGCCAGGGAGCCTTGTCATGAACCTCGATTTCTCGCCCGAAGATAACGCCTTCCGCGAAGAGGCCCGCGCCTTCCTCGCCCAAAGTTACCCGAAGGAGCTGCGCGAAAAGCAGGCCCGGGGCGAGACGCTCGGCAAGGAGGACTATCTCTCCTGGCACCGCATCCTGGCCAAGAAGGGCTGGGCCGCGCCGTCCTGGCCCAAGGAGTGGGGCGGGACCGACTGGACCCCCACCCAGAAGTACATCTGGTCCGAAGAGCAGGCCCGCGCCGATACGCTTGGCATCCTGCCCTTCGGCGTCGCGATGCTGGCGCCGGTGATCTACACCTTCGGCACCGAGGAGCAGAAGGCCAAGTTCCTGCCCGACATCCGGGACGGCAAGATCTGGTGGTGCCAGGGCTATTCCGAGCCCGGCGCCGGCTCTGACCTCGCCTCCTTGAAGACCCGCGCCGAGCGGGTGACCGGGGACGACGGCAAGGAGTACTACATCGTCAACGGCCAGAAGACGTGGACGACGCTCGGCCAGCACGCCGACTGGGGCTTCTTCCTGGTGCGCACCGATCCCGACTCCAAGCCGCAGGCCGGCATCAGCTTCCTGCTGATCGACATGAAGACCCCAGGCGTCACCGTGCGGCCGATCATCACCCTGGAGGGCGGCCACGAGGTCAACGACGTCTTCCTCGACAACGTGAAGGTGCCGGTGGAGAACCGCGTCTTCCACGAGAACCAGGGCTGGACCTGCGCCAAGGCGCTGCTGGCCCACGAACGCTCCGGCATCGCCGGGGTGGCGCGCTCCAAGCGCGGCCTGGAACGGGTCCGCGAGATGGCGTCGACCGAGCTGGCCGACGCCGGCGGCGCTCTGCTGGCCGACCCCTTCTTCAAGCGCAAGGTGGCCGAGCTGGAGATCGACCTGACGGCGCTGGAGTTCACTGAACTGCGGACCCTGGCCGGCGAAAGCAGCGGCAAGGGCCCGGGGACAGAGAGCTCGATCCTGAAGATCAAGGGCACCGAGATCCAGCAGCGCCTGCAGGAGCTGGCCCTGGAAGCAGCCGGCCACTATGGCGCCCCGTTCCTGGGCGAGGGCGGCCACAACTCCGGCGTCGGCCCCCTGCATTCGATCGACACCGCCGGCGACTACTTCAACGGCCGCAAGACCTCGATCTACGGCGGCTCCAACGAGATCCAGCGCAACATCATCGCCAAGATGGTGCTGGGGCTCTAGGGCGACCGACGAGACAGAACACTGACCGGCCGCCAGGGAGGACACCGGCGGCCCACGATCCTTGGGGATGAACGATGGATTTCAGCTTCACCGAAGAACAGTCGATGCTGCGCGACACGGTCGCCAGCTACCTGGCCGACAACTACAGCTTCGACCAGCGCCGCGCGGCGCTGAAGGCCGAGCCGGGCTGGCGTCCGCAGGTCTGGAAGGCCTTCGCCGACGAACTGGGCATCCTGGGCGCCGCGTTCAGCGAGGCGCAGGGCGGCCTGGGCGGCGGCACGACCGACAACATGGTCATCATGGAGGAGCTGGGTAAGGCCCTGGTGGTGGAGCCCTACCTGCCCACCGTGGTGATCGGCGGCGGCTTCCTGAAGCACGGCAAGCCGGCCGGAGCCGATGAGCTGATCGGCAAGATCATCGCCGGTGAGGCCATCATCGCCTTCGCCTATGCCGAACCGCAGGGCCGCTACACCTGGAGCGACCTGAAGACCACGGCCAAGAAGGACGGCGCGGGCTATGTGCTGAACGGCCACAAGGCCGTCGTCATCGGCGCGCCCTACGCCACCCACCTGATCGTGACGGCCCGCACCGGCGGCGGCCAGCGCGAGGCCCAGGGCGTGTCGGTGTTCATCGTGCCCAAGGACGCCAAGGGCGTGACGACGCGCGACTATCCCACCGTCGACGGCTTCCGCGCCTCGGAGGTCTATTTCGAGAATGTCGCCGTGGGCGCCGAGGCCATGATCGGCCCCGAGGGCCAGGCCCTGCCGCTGGTGGAAAAGGTGATGGACGAGGCCGTGGCCGCCACCTGCGCCGAGGCCTGCGGCGTGCTGCGCCAGCTTCACGAAAGCACCGTCGAGTATGCGCGCCAGCGCAAGCAGTTCGGCCAGCCGATCTCCAGCTTCCAGGTGCTGCAGCACCGGATGGTGGACATGTTCATCCAGCTCGAGCAGTCGATCTCCATGACCTACATGGCCGATATCATGCTGGCCGGAAGTGATCTGGAGCGGGCCAAGGGCGCCTCGGCGGCCAAGGTGCAGATCGGCAAGGCCTGCAAGTTCGTCGGCCAGAACGCCATCCAGATCCATGGCGGCATGGGCATGACCGACGAGATGGCCATCGGCCACTACTTCAAGCGCGCCACCATGATCGAGGCGGCCTTCGGCTCCACCGACCATCACCTGGCCCGTTACGAGATCCTGTCCCTGGGCAAGGCGGCCTAGAAACCCGGGCCCTCTCCCCGCCGGGGAGAGGGCGTCGAGGCGCGCGCGGAATTCATACCGCATACGGATGAATTCCACTTCACTCCCCCTGGGGGTGAATCAAGCTGAATCTGCGGTCTTTCCGGTGTGTCCCAAGTGCGACACGCTGTCCCAATTTCTTGGCGGTCGAGTTCATCAAATTCAACAAAATCAATGGATTGGCGAATAATCTGTGAGCGGAAATAGTCCGTAGACAGATGTTTTTCTTGCAAATTCGCGGTGGCGGGCGGACCCTTATCGTCCGACGCGCTGACGACTAGGAGGGTGCAAACCCCTGGAAGCCGCTTCGCGTCTCTTTCTGGCTCGACCAGCTGGTCAAGGAGACGCCAAATGACCGTTACCAAGATGGACCACGCCCTGTTGTCCTTCGCATTCCTGGGCAACCTGTCCGCCCCGGCGAAACGCAACTACGGCCGGCCGCCGCCCGAACCCAAGAGCCGCGACGCCAAGTCCAAGAGCTAGGCTTGCGCAGCCCCGTCCGCTTGGCCAAGCTTGGTTCGGACGGGGAGGGACGCCGTGGGCAAGGACGCTCAGGTTCGCGCAAGGTTCGCTGAGGGGGAGGACGTCGGCCGCCTGCAATACGAAGCGCCGCGCCTGCTGTTCCGCGGGGCCGCGCGCCGGGTGTTCCAGGGGGATGACCTGCGGGGCGTCCGCGCCGAGGCCGGCGACCTGGTCCTGGCCGACGGCTCGCGGTTTACGCTGGGCGAAAAGGCTGCGGCGAGCTGGGTCGACGCCATCCTCAATCCCCGGAGCCGGCTGGACAAGCTGGGGGTGAAGCCCGGCATGAGGGTCGCCGTGGTCAATGTGGCCGACGAGCTGGCCGCGCGCGATGCGGCGCCGGTCACCGATCTCGCAGACCTGGATCTGCTGTTCTACGCCGCCGACAGTCTGGCGGACCTGGATCGCATCCCCGCCCTGATCCCGGCGCTCGCCGACAAGGGCGCGCTTTGGATCGTCTCGCGCAAAGGCAAGGCCGCCGCGCTGAAGGATGTCGAGGTGATGGCCGCGGCCAGGGCGCACGGCCTCGTGGACAGCAAGGTGGTCGGCGTCTCCGACACGCTCACCGCCCTGCGGTTCACCCGGCGGCGGAGCTAGCGGTTCCCAGCGTCACGAAACCGCTCTAAGCCCGGCTCATGTCACTCCGGGACTTCGCCCTTCTCGCCTTCGTCTGCGTCGTGTGGGCGGCCAACAACATCGTTTCGAAATTCGTGGTCACCCACCTGGGCGTGCCGCCGATGTTCTATGCCGGTGTGCGGTTCGCCATCGTGCTGCTCGCCGTCCTGCCATGGTTGCTGCCGATGCCGCGCCCGCGCTGGCGCATGCTGGTGGTGGGCACTCTGATGGGGGCCGGCACCTTCGCGCTGGTGTTTATCGGCCTGAAGACCTCCAGCCCGTCGGCCGTGGCCATCGTCAGCCAGGTGGGGGTGCCGATCACCACCCTGCTGTCCTTCCTGATCCTGGGGGAGCGGCTGACCGGCCGCCGGGTCGTCGGCATGCTGCTGACCCTGACGGGCGTGCTGGCGGTGATGTGGGACCCGCATGGGTTCAAGATCTCCACCGGCCTGCTGTTCATCGTCGCGGCCTCGTTCCTGGGCGGGCTGGGGGCGGTGATGATGAAGCAGATGGAAGGGGTCAAACCCCTGCGGCTGCAGGCCTGGGTGGGGCTGTCCTCCCTGGTCCCCATGGTCGTCCTGTCGGCCTGGCTGGAGCCGGGGCAGGTGGAGGCGGGCGTCGCCGCTGGCTGGCCCTTCGTGGCCGCGGCCCTGTTCTCGGGCCTGGTGGTCTCGGTCCTAGCCCACACCCTCTATTACAGCCTGATCCAGAAATATGAGGCCAACCTCATCTCGCCCCTGACCCTGATGACGCCGCTGGCCACCATCGCCATGGGGGTGGTCTTCACTCAGGATGTCTTCGACCTGCGCATGGCCTTCGGTACGGCGGTCGCCCTGGCCGGCGTCCTGGTCATCGCCCTGCGGCCCAGCCAGGCCCTGGCTTTGCTGGTGGCCTTGCGCAATCGCTCGCAATAACCTTGAGCACATGACCCCGATCCCCGCGCCTTCGCCGAACTTCGACGTCCGCAAGACCCCGCCGGACATGATCGTCCTGCACTATACCGGCATGCAGACCGGCGAGGCCGCCCTGGCCCGCCTGCGCGATCCGGAGGCCAAGGTCTCGTCCCACTATGTGGTGGAGGAGGACGGACGGGTCTTCACCCTGGTGGCCGAGGAACGCCGCGCCTGGCACGCCGGTATCTCGTCCTGGAAGGGCGAGCGCGACATCAACGGCCGCTCGGTGGGGGTCGAGATCGTCAATCCCGGCCACGAGTTCGGCTATCGCCCGTTCCCGGAGGCGCAGATCGCCGCGGTGATCGAGCTGGTGGCGGAGATCCGCACCCGCTGGACCATCGAGGACGGCGCCATCGTCGGCCATTCCGACGTCGCCCCCAATCGCAAGCAGGACCCTGGCGAGCTCTTCCCGTGGAAGCGGCTGGCGCAGGCCGGCCACGGCCTGTGGGCCGAACCCGCCGCCGCGCCCGGCCAGCCCATCAGCGAGGGCGAGACCGGCGCCGCGGTCTTCGCCCTGCAGGCCGGCTTCACCCGGCTGGGCTATGACTGCGCCCCGTCCGGAACCTTCGACGCCCACACCACCGCCGTGGTCACCGCCTTCCAGCGGCACTGGCGGCCGGAGAAGGTGGACGGGATTGCGGACGGGGAGACCCGCGCGCGGCTGATCGGCCTGCTGCGGCTGGGAAGCTGATGCATCCCTCCGGGCTCTTCAAAGTCGAAGACGAAACGGTGCTGCTGGAACATCTGGCGGCGTTCCCGTTCTCGACCATCGCCGCCTCGGTCGGTGGCCGGGCGATGGTGGCCCACACACCGGTGATCGCGCGGCGGATCGACGGCGCCCTGGTGCTCGACTTCCACCTGTCGCGGGGCAACACCCTGACGCCGGCCGTGGCTGAGGGCTTCCATGCGGTGGCGGTCAGCCTGGCGGCCGACGCCTATGTCAGCCCGGACTGGTACGACGACAAGGACAGCGTCCCGAGCTGGAACTACGTCTCGGTGGAGGTGGCAGGACCGGTTGCGGCATTGGACGAGGCAGGCCTGATCGCCGTGGTGGACGACCTCTCGGCCATGGAAGAGGCGCGTCTGCTGCCCAAGCTGCCCTGGACACGGCACAAGATGAGCCCGGGCAAGTTCGAGAGGCTGCTGCGCGGCATTGTTGGGGCGCGGATGGTGGTCGAGCGGTTCGAAGGGACTCACAAGCTGTCTCAGAACAAGGCCGCCGCCGACCGCGCTGGCGTCACGGCGGCCTTGGCCGATCATCAGATCGCGCGGCGCATGCGCGACCTGGGATGAGTCTGGACCTCGCCAATTGCGTCCTGAAAGTCGGTGAATACACGCTGGCGCCCCTGCAACGCGACGACGCGGACGGGCTTTTTGAGTTGTTTCGTGACCCTTTGGTGGCGGAATACATGGACATAGCTCCGCTTGAGAGTGTCGCCGAAGCCCATGAGATCATCGACTGGGGCACGGAACTGGCGGCCGGCGATGGCGGGGTGCGCTGGACCATTCGGCGGGCTGGCGCGCCCGACCTGATCGGCACGGTGGGCTTCAACAACCTGATCTTCGACCGGGCCCGCCGCGGGGAGGTGGCCTACGACCTGCGCCGGGCGGAATGGGGCCGGGGCGTGATGAGCCAGATCCTGCCGCACGTGCTCTCCTTCGGCTTCAATGATCTCTCCCTGCGGCGCATCGAGGCCATGGTGACGCTCGGCAATGCTCGGTCCTGCGCCCTCCTGGAGCGGCACCGGTTTTCCCTGGAAGGCACCCTGCGTGACCACGCCCACTGGAAGGGGCGCTATTGGGACCAATTGGTCTACGGCCGCCTGGCCGATTGACGAGGCCCGCGTCCCGGCCCATCAAGCGCGCGGACCAGATGGCTGGGCGGTCGCGCCTGTTTGCGCAGGCGAGGAAAGTCCGGGCTCCACGACGACATGGCGGTGGGTAACGCCCACCGGGGGTGACCCTAGGGATAGCGCCACAGAGAGCAGACCGCCGGCGTTTCGGCGCCGGTAAGGGTGAAAGGGTGCGGTAAGAGCGCACCGCGGACCCAGCAATGGGGACGGCATGGCAAGCCCCGCCAGGAGCAAGACCGAATAGGGGTGTCGCGCCGGTTCGCCGGTAGGGCTGTCGTAGGCCCGAGACACCCGGGTAGGTCGCGAGAACCGTCCAGCGATGGGCGGTCCAGAGGAATGATCGCCAATGCCCGTTCGCGGGCGGCACAGAACCCGGCTTACAGGCCGTCTGGTCCATCATTCCTCTTCAGGCGACCCTTAGAGCAAGGGCGATAGCGCAGCCGTTGCGCGTGACTCTAGTTATCCACAACCTATGCGACATTCCGCCGCTATATTTAACTAGTTCTCTGTATGTTCTGTGGAGTGTTTACCGGCGTTAACCATAACTGTCTGCGACATCTTTGAATCCACGCCAAATAGTCATTCAGAGGCATTGTCGCCCAGTTTAGCCCGTGTTAACCCAGTTCTTGTCTGCTGAAGGCTGCGCCCGTGCGATTTGCGGTGCTGCCAGGTGGAGCGAGGGTCCGAGCGGGGACCGGTTAACTGGGGCGCGGCGGGATGTTCGTCTCGACGTTCGAGAAGCAGCTGGACGCAAAGCGGCGCATCGTTGTGCCGCAGGAATTCCGCGCTCTCGCCTCTGGTCCCTTCGACGGAATCATCTGCTTTCCCTCCATCGAGGCCGACTGCATCGAGGGTGGGGGAAAGACGCTGCTGGACCGCTACCTGGGCGTCATCGACGAGATGGACTTCGGCGACCCGCTGCGCTCGGCCCTGGAAACCTCGATCCTCGGCGGCATGGCCAAGATGAGCTTCGACACCGCCGGCCGCGTGACCCTGCCGGAAGGCCTCTGCGACATGTTCGGCCTGAGCGACTGGGTCGTGGTGGTCGGGCTCGGCGACCGGTTCCAGATCTGGGAGCGCGAGGCGTTCCAGGCCCACCGCGCCGCCCAGCGCGAGATCGCCCGCGACGGCCTGGCGCAGCTGCGCGCCGCCCAGCGCACCGCCCGCGCCGGGGTCGGCGCATGAGCGCCCCTCACGTCCCCGTCCTGATGGCCGAGGTGATCGAGGCCCTGGCGCCCGGTCCCGGCCAGAAGATCGTCGATGGCACCTTCGGGGCTGGCGGCTATTCGCGCGCCCTGCTGGCCACCGGCGCCGAGGTCATCGCCTTCGACCGTGATCCCACCGCCCGCCGGTTCGCCGAGGGCCTGGGCGACAGGTTCCAGCTGATCGAGGCCTGCTTCTCCGAAATGGACGAGCGGCTGGGGGAGGGCTCCGTCGACGGCGTGGCGCTCGACCTTGGCGTTTCCTCCATGCAGCTGGACGAGGCCGACCGCGGCTTTTCCTTCATGCGTGATGGTCCGCTGGACATGCGCATGGGCGCGCAGGGCCCGACCGCCGCCGAGCTGATCAACACCGCCGAGCCCGCCGAACTGTCGCGGATCTTCTGGGTCTATGGCGAAGAGAAGAAGGCCCGCCGGATCGCCGGGGCCATCGCGCGGCGCCGCGAGGAGCAGCCCTTCGAGCGGACCCTGGAATTCGCCGACTTCGTCGAGCGCGTCCTGGGCGGCCGCCGCGGCGCAAAAGTGCATCCCGCCACCCGCACCTTCCAGGGGCTGCGCATCGCGGTGAACGACGAGCTTTCCGAACTGGAGGCCGGACTGGCCTCGGCCGAGCGGGTGCTGAAGCCCGGCGGTCGGCTGGCGGTGGTCACCTTCCACTCCCTCGAGGACCGGATCGTGAAGTCCTTCTTCACGCCCCGCGCCGGACAGACGCCCGCCGGCTCGCGCCACCTGCCGCCGGCCCAGGTCGGCGCGCCGCCGAGCTTCGAGCTGATCTTCAAGGGCGCCCACGCGCCCTCCGACGCCGAGACCGCCGCCAATCCTCGCGCCCGTTCGGCCAAGCTTCGCGCCGCGATCCGCACCGCGGCGCCGGTCTGGGAGGAGGCCGCATGAGCCTGCTCGATCGCCGCGTCCGGGGCTTCCGCCTCGTCGATGTCGTGGCCCTGGGGCTGCTGATCGCCCTGGTGATGTCGGTCTATCTCGCCAAGACCATCGCCGGCCGCGAGCGGACCGAGATCGCCCTGGTGGAGCGGCAGATCGCCGCCGAGCACGACCGCATCCGCCTGCTCAAGGCCGAGGTCAGCCACCTGGAACAGCCCAACCGGATCGAGCAGCTCTCCACCGGATATCTGGGCCTGGCGCCGATCGCGGCCGCCCGTGAGGTCACTCCCGACGCCCTGGCGCAGATCGCCCGCCGGGAACCCAAGTCTTGAGCCTCGCCCACCCCAACTTCGCCGCGCCCGGCTGGGGCTGGCTGAAGGCGCGGCTCTGGGGCCTGGAGCACGCCTTCGAGCGCGCGCGCGCCGCCGGCAAGGCCGAGGACGACACCCGCATCCGCATCTTCTTCGTGGCCGCCATGTTCGCCGCGAGCTTCGTGACCCTGGGCGTCGGCGCCACGCGCATGGCGCTGTTCTCCAGCGCGGGGCAGGGGAACGGCATGACCGCGCCGGTCGGGGCGGCCCGCGCGGACCTCACCGATCGCAACGGCGCCATGCTGGCCGCCGACCTGCTGCACTACGGTCTCTATGTGGACCCGCGCGAAATCTGGGACGCCGACGAGATCCGCGCCGCCCTGCGTCTGGCGATGCCGGGCCTGTCGCCCGCGCGGCTGGAGCGGGCCCTGCGCGGTGAACGCCGCAGCTTCCTGATGGGCGGCCTGACCCCTGAGGTGCGAAACCGCATCCATCAGCTGGGCCTGCCAGGCGTCACCTTCGAACCCGAGCAGCGCCGGGTCTATCCGCTGGGGTCCACCGCCGCTCACCTGATCGGTTTCGCAGACACCGGCGGGGAGGGGCTGTCCGGCGCGGAGCTGGCGCTCAATGACGAGATCCGGCGCGGCGCGGCGCAACGCGGCGCCACCGCGCTCTCCATCGACCTGCGGGTCCAGGCGGCCCTTGAGGACGAGCTCTACAAGACCGCCGTGGCGCACCAGGCCAAGGACGCGGTGGGCATCATCACCAACGTGCACACCGGCGAAATCCTCGGCATCGCCTCCTATCCGACCTTCGATCCCAACGCGGCGGGCAAGGCGACCCCCGAGCAGCTGATCAACCACGCCGCGGCGTCGGTCTATGAGATGGGCTCGACCTTCAAGGTCTTCACCGTGGCCATGGGGCTGGACTCCGGCACGGCGACCCTGGCCTCCACCTTCGACGCCCGCCAGCCGGTGAAGATCGGCGGCCAGACGATCCACGACTACCACCCCGAGAACAAGATCATGTCGGTGGCCGACATCTTCGTCCACTCGTCGAACATCGGCACCACCAAGCTCGCCCTGCAGGCGGGCGCGCCCACCGTACAGAAGTATTTCAAGGCCTTCGGTCTGACGCGCGCGACGCCGGTGGAGCTTTCCGAGAGCGCCAGGCCGATCGTCCCGCGCCGCTGGAACGAGAACGACGTCGCCTCCACCTCCTTCGGCCACGCGATCTCGGTCTCCCCCCTGGCGGTGGCCGCCGGAATGGGGGCGATCCTCAACGGCGGCACCTATGTGCCCCTGACCATCAAGCCGATGAAGCCCGGCGCGCGGCCCGAGGGAACCCGCGCGGTCTCCGAGGAGACCTCTCGCGCCCTGCTGGACCTGATGCGGGTCAATGTGGTGCGCGGCACCGGCGGCAAGGCCAATGCGCCGGGCCTGCGGGTGGGCGGCAAGACCGGCTCGGCCAACAAGATCATCGGTGGACGCTACTCCAACAACATCCTGGTCTCCTCCTTCGCCGCGGTCTTCCCGGCTGACGGGCCGCTGGAGGCCGACCGGTATTTCGTGCTCATCCTGATGGACGAGCCCAAGGGCACGGCCGAGACCTACGGCTTCGCCACTGGCGGCTGGACCGCCGCGCCGCCGGCCGGCCGGGTCATCGACCGCGTCGCGCCGTTCCTCGGCGTCGCCCGCCGCCCCGACCTGGTGGCGGCGACCCCGGCCGACGCTGTCGTGCCTATCGAGAGCGAACACTGATGGGCGTGCGTCTCTCCCAACTGGTGGCGCGTGACCTGGCCGTCGATCCGGTGATCGAGGGCGTGACCGCAGACAGCCGCAAGGTGAAGCCGGGCTTCCTGTTCGCCGCTCTGCCGGGAAGCCAGGCCGATGGCCTGGCCTTCGTGCCCAGCGCTGTGGCCGCCGGCGCCGCCGCGGTGATCGCCACCGCGCAGGCGCCGGGGGTCGACGTCCCCTTCGTGGTGACGCCCGACCCGCGCCGCGCCTATGCGCTCGCCGCCGCCGCCTTCTGGAAGGTGCAGCCCGCCAACGTCGTCGCGGTGACCGGCACCAACGGCAAGACCTCGGTCGCCGCCTTCTGCCGCCAGATCTTCAACGCCTGCGGCCATCGCGCCGCCAGCATGGGGACCCTGGGGGTCTACGCGACCGGCCCCGACGGGTTCGAGGCGCAACTGACCCCCCCCGGCCTGACCACCCCCGACGCCGCCGATGTCGCCGAGCTGATGAGCAAGCTGGTGGAGATGGGCGTGACCCACCTGGCGCTGGAAGCCTCGTCCCATGGCGTCGACCAGCGGCGCCTGGACGGCGCGCGGATCCAGGCCGCCGGCTTCCTGAACCTGACCCAGGACCACCTCGACTATCACCTGACCATGGACGCCTACCGCGACGCCAAGCTGCGGCTGTTCACCGACCTGCTGCCGCGCGGCGGGACCGCCGTGCTGAACGCCGACTCCGACGCCTATGACGCCTTCGCCGCCGCCGCCGTCACCAACGGCCAGAGCGTGATGTCGGTGGGGGAGGCGGGCCAGGGCCTGACCCTGGTGTCCCGGACCCCGACCCCGGAAGGCCAGCGCCTGAGCATCCTGGCTCACGGCCAGACCTATGAGGTCAACCTGCCCCTGGTGGGGGGCTACCAGGCTTCCAACGCCCTGGTGGCGGCGGGCCTGTGCATCGCCGCCGGGGAACCGGCGGCCGGCGTCATGAAAGCCCTGGAGACGCTTGAGGGCGCCCCGGGCCGGCTGCAACTGATCGGGACCGGTCCCAGGGGCGGCGTCGCCTATGTGGACTACGCCCATACGCCGGACGGCCTGGAGACAGTGCTGAAGGCCCTGCGGCCGCACGTCGAGGGCAAGCTGATCGTGGTGTTCGGGGCGGGCGGCGACCGCGACCGCACCAAGCGTCCGCTGATGGGCGCCATCGCGGCGAAATACGCCGACGTCGCCATCGTCACCGACGACAACCCGCGCAGCGAGGACCCGGCCGCTATCCGCGCCGAGGTCTTGGCGGGCACGACCGGCATGCAGGACATCGGCGGCCGCCGCGCGGCGATCCGCGCCGCCGTGGCGCTGATGGAGGCTGGCGACGTCCTGGTGGTGGCCGGCAAGGGCCACGAGGACTGGCAGATCGTCGCCGGAGTCGTGCATCACTTCGACGACGTGATCGAGACCGAGCAGGCCCTGAGAGGCGAGCCATGAACCTCTGGACCGCAGACGAGATCGCCCAGGCGACAGGCGGCAAGGTGGTCGGCGATTTCGCCGCCCTTGGCGTCTCCATCGACACCCGCTCCATCGAGACCGGCGACCTGTTCGTGGCGCTCGCGGGCGTTCGCGACGGCCATGAGTTTGTGGCGCCCGCGCTCGCCAAGGGCGCCACCGGGTCCCTGGTCAGCCAGGCGGTGGACGGCCCCCACGTCCTGGTGGAAGACACCTTCAAGGCCTTGGAAAAACTGGGAGAAGCCGCCCGTGTTCGCGCGCCCCAGGTGCGTCGCGGGGCGGTCACCGGCTCGGTGGGCAAGACCAGCGTGACCCAGGCGGTCCGCGCCGGACTGATGCTGGCCGGCAAGGCCCACTCTTCGGTCAAGAGCTACAACAACCACATCGGTGTGCCTCTGACCCTGGCCCGCATGCCCCGCGACACCGAGCGCGCGGTCTTCGAGATCGGCATGAACCACGCCGATGAGATCACCCCCCTGTCGCGCTTCGTTCGTCCCCACGTGGTGGCGATCACCACGGTGGGCGCGGTCCATGTGGAGAACTTCCCCGACGGCGAGATCGGGGTGGCGCGCGCCAAGGCCGAGATCTTTGATGGTATCGAGCCCGGTGGCGTCGCCATCCTCAACGCCGACAACGCCTGGTTCGATCTGCTGGCCGACGCGGCCCGCAAGGCCGGCGCCAAGGTGCTGAGCTTCGGGGCCGGCGAAGCCTGCGACGCCCGCCTGATCGACTTCCAGCCCCAGGCCGACCACGCCGTGGTCCAGGCGCGGATGCATGGCCAGGCGCTGGACTTCCCCATCCTGCAGAAGGGCTTCCACTGGGGCCCCAACAGCATGGCGGTCCTGCTGATGCTGGAGGCCCTGGACGTGTCGCTGAGCGACAGCCTGGCGGCCCTGGGGTCCTTCGAGCCCCTGGAGGGCCGGGGCGCCGAGAAGACGATCCACTTGGCGGGCGGGGCCTTCACCCTGATCGACGAAAGCTACAACGCCAATCCGATTTCCATGATCGCGGCGTTCAAGAGCCTGGGCGCGCGCAAGACCTCGGGGCGGCGGATCGTCGCGCTGACGGACATGCTGGAGCTTGGCGAGGCTGGGCCGCAATACCATGCAGGGTTGGCCGAAGCGCTGGCGCAGGCCGGTATCGACCAGGTCTTCTGCGCCGGACCTTTGATGAAATCCCTCTGGGACGCCCTTCCGCCGACTCGGCGAGGCGGGTACGCCGAGTCTGCGGCCGAGCTAGCGCCGCAGGTCACCCGGGCCGTAGAGCCTGGGGATCTGGTGATGGTCAAGGGTTCCAACGGCTCGAAAGCGGGCGCGGTGACAGCCGCCCTGGCCGCTCTCGATGCGCGTTCAGGGAAGGCGCGCTGATGCTCTACTGGCTCTACGAGCAGTTGTCGGCCGGCGGGCACATTCCCGCTCTCAACCTGCTGAAATACCTCACCTTCCGCACCGGCATGGCCCTGTTCACGGCCCAGATCGTCGTGGTCCTGATGGGCTCGCGCTTCATCCGCTGGATGCAGGCCAAGCAGGGCAAGGGCCAGCCGATCCGCGCCGACGGCATCGCGCGCCACGTGGTGGAGAAGGCCGGCACGCCGACCATGGGCGGGGTGATGATCCTGGCCGGGCTGCTGGTGGGCACCCTGCTGTGGGCCGACCTGTCCAACGTCTATGTCTGGGCGGTCATCCTGGTCACCGTGGGCTACGGGATCCTGGGCTTCACCGACGACTACGCCAAGGTCACCAAGCAGACCACCGACGGGATCTCGGGCCGGGTGCGGCTGGTGCTGGAGGCGCTGATCGCGCTCGCCGCCGTCGCCCTCATCGTCATCTATGGCGGCCGCCCGCCGGAATCGCCGGAACTGGCGACCTCGGTGGCCTTCCCGATCTTCAAGGGCCTGCTGCTGGACATGGGCTGGTTCTACCTGGCCTTCGGCGCCTTCATCATCGTCGGCGCGGCCAACGCCGTGAACTTCACCGACGGCCTGGACGGCCTGGCCACCGTGCCGGTGATGATCGCCGCCGCCGCCTTCGGCCTGATCACCTATCTCGTCGGCAACTACGTCTTCGCCAAGTACCTGCAGCTGCACTTCGTGCCCGGCGTGGGCGAGGTCGGCGTGTTCTGCGGGGCCATGATCGGGGCGGGCCTCGGTTTCCTCTGGTACAACGCGCCCCCGGCCAAGATCTTCATGGGCGACACCGGCTCCCTGGCGCTGGGCGGGGCCATCGGCACCGTGGCCGTGGCCACCAAGCATGAGATCGTGCTGGGCATCATCGGCGGTCTCTTCGTGCTGGAGACCCTGTCGGTGATGATCCAGGTGGCCTCCTTCAAGCTGACGGGCAAGCGGGTGTTCCGCATGGCCCCGATCCACCATCATTTCGAGAAGCTCGGCTGGTCGGAATCCACCGTGGTGATCCGGTTCTGGATCATCGCGGTGATGCTGGCCATCTTCGGCCTCGCCACCCTGAAGCTGCGGTAGGGAGGGCTTGAACAGGTCATGATCCCGGTCCGCGGCTTCGAAGGCAGGACGGTCGCCGTGTTCGGCCTGGCCCGTACGGGTCTGGCCGCCGCGCGCGCGCTCGTGGCCGGCGGCGCCCAGGTGGCGCTGTGGGACGAGCGTCCCGAGGGCCGCGCCGCCGCCCAGGCGCAGGGCCTGCCGCTCCTCGACCTGACCACCGCCGACTGGACGCAGTTCGCCGCCCTGATGCTGTCGCCCGGCGTGCCCCTGACCCACCCCGAGCCGCACTGGACCGTCACCAAGGCCAAGGAATTCGGCGTCGAGATCGTCGGCGACATGGAGCTGTTCGCCCGCGCCGTGAACGCCGCGCCCGAGCACAAGCGTCCGAAGATCGTCGCCATCACCGGCACCAACGGCAAGTCCACCACCACCGCCCTGATTGGCCACATCTGCGCCTCGGCCGGCCGCGACACGCGGGTGGGCGGCAATATCGGGGTGGGCGTCCTGGACCTCGAGGACATGCACGGCGGGGCCGTCTACGTCCTGGAGATGAGCTCCTACCAGCTCGACCTGACCACCAGCCTGAAGCCCGACGTCGCCATCCTGCTCAACGTCTCGCCAGACCACCTGGAGCGCCACGGCGGCATGGAGGGTTATGTCGCCGCCAAGCGCCGCATCCTGCTCAACCAGGGCAAGGGCGACACCGCCGTCATCGGCGTCGACGATCCCTGGGGCCAGCGGATCTGCACCGAGATCACCGCCGCCAACCGCCGCACCATCGTGCCGATCTCGGCGTCCAAGGCCATGGGCCGAGGCGTCTACGCCCTGCAGGGCCTGCTCTACGACGCCACCGGCGAGCGCGCCGTCGAGGTGGCCGATCTGCTGCGGGCCCGCTCCCTGCCGGGCCGCCACAACTGGCAGAACGCGGCGGCCGCCTATTCCGCGGCCCGCGGCCTGGGGATTTCCGCCGAGGACGCCGCCGAGGGCCTGATGAGCTTCCCCGGCCTGGCGCACCGCATGGAGACCGTGGGCCAGCTGGGCCGCGTGCGCTTCGTCAATGACAGCAAGGCCACCAACACCGACGCCGCCCGCCAGGCGATGTCGAGCTATCCCAAGTTCTACTGGATCGCCGGCGGCCAGCCCAAGACCGGCGGCATCGACGCCCTGGCCGACCTCTTCCCCAAGATCGAGAAGGCCTACCTGATCGGCGAGGCCTCCGAGGCCTTCGAGGAGACCCTGAAGGGCAAGGCCCAGACCCTGGCCTGCGGAACCATGGAGGTCGCCGTGGCCAAGGCCTATGCCGACGCCGCCGCCAAGGGCCAGGACGCCGTGGTGCTGCTGTCGCCGGCCTGCGCCTCCTTTGACCAATTCGCTGACTTCGAGGCCCGGGGCGAGGCGTTCCGCGCCGCCGTCCAGGGCCTGACCGCACCCGCGGCCAAGGGGGCCCGCGCATGACGGCCCCCACCCAACAGGCCCACGCCTTCGCCCGCAGCGACCGCACGCCGGTCGGCGTCTGGTGGTGGACCATCGACCGCTGGATGCTGGGCGCCGTCGGCGTCCTGATCATCCTGGGGGTGCTGATGTCCTTCGCCGCCAGCCCGTCGGCGGCGGCCCGGATGAATGTCGGCGACCCCTTTCACTTCGCCGTCCGCCAGTGCGTGTTCGCCGCGGCCGGCGCGGTGATCCTGGTCTCGACCTCGATGCTGGACACCAAGGGTGTGCGGCGGGCCGCCTTCTTCATCTACATCGCCGCCATCGCGATCATGATGATCCTCCCCTTCATCGGCCACAGCGCCAAGGGCGCCACCCGCTGGATGGAGTTCGCAGGCTTCACCCTGCAGCCGTCGGAATTCATGAAGCCGGCCCTGATCATCCTGGTCTCCTGGATGTTCGCCGAGGGCCAGAAGGGCCAAGGCGTGCCCGGCGTCACCATCGCCTTTGGTCTCTACCTGCTGTCGGTGGGCCTGCTGCTGATCCAGCCGGACGTGGGCCAGACCGTGCTGATCACCGTGGCCTTCGGCGCGGCCTTCTGGATGGCCGGCGTGCCGCTGTCCTGGGTGATGCTGCTGGGGGGGATCGCGCTCGCGGGCCTGTCCTCGACCTATTTCCTGTTCCCCCACGTGGCCAGCCGGGTGGACCGTTTCATCAGCCCCGACCGGGCCGACACCCACCAGGTGGACCGCGCGGCCGAGGCCATCGCCGCTGGCGGCTTCTTCGGACGCGGCCCGGGCGAAGGCGTCATGAAGCGCCACGTGCCTGACCTGCACACCGACTTCATCTATTCGGTGGCGGCCGAGGAGTACGGCCTGATCTTCTCGCTGATGCTGATCGCCCTGTTCGGCTTCATCGTGATCCGCGGGCTCTACAAGGCCATGAAACTGACCGACCCCTTCCAACAGGTCGCGGCCGCCGGTCTCTTCGTCCTGGTGGGCGAACAGGTGTTCATCAACATCGCGGTGAACCTCAACATGATCCCCACCAAGGGCATGACCCTACCGTTCATCTCCTATGGCGGCTCCTCCATGCTGGCCATCTGTCTGACCCTGGGCCTGGCCCTGGCCCTGACCCGGCGACGACCGGGGGCCTATTCCCAGAGCGAGGGCCTCGCCAAGTCCGCGGCGTTCGCCTAAAGCGCACCCATGCGCAAGATCGCCGTCGTCGCCGCCGGAGGCACCGGTGGGCACCTCTTCCCCGCCCAGGCGCTTTCCGAAGCCCTGATCGCCCGTGGCTGGCGCATCGTGCTGGCCAGCGACGAGCGCGTCGCCGCCTTCGCCGAGAGCTTCCCGGCCGAGGAGCGGATCGGGCTTTCGGCCCGCACCTACAAGCCCCGCGACCCGGTCGGCATGGCGCTGGCCGGCCTCTCGATCCTGCGCGGCGTCATGCAGGCGCGCGCCGCCTTCCGCCGCATCAGGCCCGACGTGGTGGTGGGTTTTGGCGGCTACCCCTCCGTGCCGGGCCTGCTGGCCGGGATCACGCTGAACCTGCCCACCGTGATGCACGAGCAGAACTCGGTCATGGGCCGGGCCAACCGGCGGCTGGTGAGCCACGTGAAGGCCGTCGCCTGCGCCTTCCCCATGCTGCAGAAGGCCCCGCCCAAGGTCGCCCAGAGCGCCGTGGTGGTGGGCAATCCGGTGCGCCCCGAGATCCGCGCCCTCTACGAGCTCGCCTATACGCCCCCCACTGAAGACGGCCGCATCCACCTGCTGATCACCGGCGGCAGCCAGGGCGCGCGCCTGCTGTCGGAGCTGATGCCGGAGGCCATCCGCAAACTGCCCGAAGCCCTGCGCGTGCGCCTGAAGGTGCAGCAGCAGACCCGCGCCGAGAACATGGAGCAGGCGCGCAAGGTCTATGCCGACGCCATGGTCGACGCCGAGATCGCGCCCTTCTTCCGCGACATGGCCGGTCGCCTGAAGGACGCCCATCTGGTGGTCGGCCGCGCCGGCGCCGGCACGGTCTGCGAGTTCGCGATCGCCGGCAAACCCGCCATCCTGGTGCCGCTGGCCATCGCGCTCGACGACGACCAGGGCCAGAACGCCCAGGTGATGGTGGACGCCCACGGCGCCCAGATGGCCCGAGAACACCAGTTGACCGTCGACTCCATGGCCAACGCCTTGGAAAAACTGCTGACCAATCCCGACCGCCTGGCCCGCATGGCGGCCGGCGCCCGCTCCATCGCCAAGCCCGACGCCGCCGAGCGTCTGGCCGACCTGGTCGAAAAGACCGCAGCCGGGAAGTGACCTGATGAACCGCCGTCCCGTCCCCTTCGCCGTCGGCCCCGTGCACTTCATCGGTATCGGCGGGATCGGCATGAGCGGCATCGCCGAGATCATGCTGCGCATCGGCTACAGCGTGCAGGGTTCCGACGCCAAGGCCAGCGCCAACACCGAGCGGCTGGAGAAGTTGGGGATCAAGGTCTTCATCGGCCAGGGCGGGGACAATATCGAGGGCGCGTCGGCCATCGTCTATTCCACCGCCATCAAGGCCGATAACCCCGAGATGCTGGCCGCCCGCGAACGCCGCCTGCCCCTGGTGCACCGCGGCGAGATGCTGGCCGAGCTGACCCGCCTTCGGTTCTCCGTGGCCGTCGGCGGCACGCACGGCAAGACCACCACCACCTCCCTGGTGGCCGCCCTGCTGGACGCCGGCGGCATGGACCCCACCGTGGTCAACGGCGGGATCATCAACGCCTACGGCACCAACGCCAAGGTGGGCGAGGGCGAGTGGATCGTGGTGGAGGCCGACGAGAGCGACGGCACCTTCCTGAAGCTGAAGTCCACCTGCGCCATCGTCACCAATATCGATCCCGAGCACCTGGACTATTACGGCGACTTCAACGCGGTGAAGAAGGCCTTCCAGGACTTCGTGGAGGCCGTGCCCTTCTACGGCTTCGCCGCCGTCTGCACCGATCACCCGGACGTCCAGGCCATGGCGGCCAAGGTGGTGAACCGCCGCCTGATCGCCTACGGGACCAATCCCCAGGCCGAGGTGCGCGCCGAGAAGATCAGCATGGGTCCCGACGGCTCGCGCTTCGACGCCGTCATCGCGCCCCGTGACGGCGAGCCCATGCGCTGGGAGGACCTGCACCTGCCGATGGCCGGCCACCACAATGTCATGAATGCGCTGGGCGCCCTGGCCATCGCCCGCGAGCTGGGGGTGTCAGAGGCCGACATCCGCCAGGGCCTGACCACCTTCGGCGGCGTGGGGCGCAGGTTCACGACCGTGGGCGAGGTCGGCGGCGTTCGCATCATCGACGACTACGGCCACCATCCGGTGGAGATCTCCGCGGTGCTGAAGGCCGCCCGGGCGGTGACCAACGGCCGGGTGATCGCGGTGGTGCAGCCGCACCGCTATTCGCGCCTGCACGATCTGTTTCCCGAGTTCTGCGGCTGCTTCAACGACGCCGACGTGGTGATCGTGTCCGATGTCTATACCGCCGGCGAGAGCCCCATCGCGGGCGCCGACCGCGACGGCCTGGTCCAGGGCCTGCGCCGCTTCGGCCATCGCCGCGCCGTGGCCCTGGAGAGCCCGGCGGCGCTCGCGCAACTGGTGTCGCAGGAGGCCAAGCCCGGCGACCTGGTGGTCTGCCTGGGCGCCGGCGACATCACCAGCTGGGCCTACGCCCTGCCGGCGCAACTTGAGGCGCTGGCGGCCACGTGAGCTGGCGCGACGAACTCCCCACGGTGCGCGGCAAGCTGCTGGCTGACGAGCCGCTCGCGCCCTTCACCTGGTTCCGGGTCGGCGGTCCGGCTGACGTCCTCTTCCTGCCGCAGGACGAGGATGACCTGGCCGACTTCCTGCGCGGCCTGGACCCCGCCGCGCCGGTGACCGTCCTGGGCGTCGGCTCCAACACCCTGGTGCGCGACGGCGGGGTCGAGGGCGTGGTGATCCGCCTGGCTGGCCGCGCCTTCGGCAAGATCGAACCGCGCGGCGACAATCGCATCTATGCCGGCGCGGCGGCCCTGGACGCCCTGGTGGCCCGCGAGGCGGGCAAGGCGGGCATCGCCGGCCTGGAGTTCTATCGCGGCGTGCCGGGCTCCATCGGCGGGGCGGTCATGATGAACGCCGGCTGCTACGGCGCCGAGACCAAGGACGTGCTCGTCGAGGCCTATGCGGTGACGCGGGCAGGCGAGCGGGTGACCCTTTCCAACGCCGAGATGGGCTTTTCCTACCGCAGGTCGGCCAAGGCCGCCCAAGGCGGGTTGATCTTCACCGGCGCGCTCTTTGCGGGGACGCCCGACGACCCCGCCGCCGTCGAGGCCCGCATGGCGCAGATCACCGCGCGCCGCGAGACCACCCAGCCGATCCGCGAGAAGACCGGCGGCTCCACCTTCAAGAACCCGCCAGGCCATTCCTCCTGGAAGCTGGTGGACGAGGCCGGCTGGCGCGGCAAGCCCTTCGGCGGGGCGATGTTCTCGCCCCTGCACGCCAACTTCCTGATCAATACCGGCGAGGCCACCGCCGCCGACCTCGAGGGCCTGGGCGAAGCCGTCCGCGCCGACGTGAAAGCCAAGACCGGGATCGAGCTGGAATGGGAAATCAAGCGCATCGGCCGGCCCTGATCCTGATCCGGCACGCCGCGCCGGCCCAGGACCCCAATGTGCCGCCGCCCCAGTGGTCGCTGTCGGAGGATGGCCGCGCCGCCGCCCGCGCCCTGGCCGCCAAGCTGAAGCATCTGCCGCCCGCCGCCGTCGTCTCCAGTCCTGAGATCAAGGCGCTGGAAACCGTGACCCTCCTGACCGAAGGCCTTGGGCTTCAGGTCGAGACCGATCCCGCCTTCGCCGAACTGCACCGGCCGAAATGGCCGTTCAGCGACACCGCGACCTTCGAGGCGCGCGTGGTCAGGCTGCTGGAAAACCCACACCTCAGCATCGAGGGCGCGGAGCCGGCGGGGGAGGCGGCCGCGCGGTTCTCGGAAGGCCTGTTCCGCCACGCCGCCCGGCCCCTGATGGTGGGGACGCACGGCACGATCCTGGCCGCCTATCTCGGTCTGCAAACCGGCCGCCACGACGCCGAGCTCTGGAAAAGTCTGCGTCTGCCCGAGGCCCTGGTGCTGGACGCCGAGAGCCGGCTGATCGAGCGGATCAGCCTCTATGTGGAATTACGGTGACAGTGCACTTAATTGAAATGCCAGTCCTTAGCTCCCGTCCGAATTGAATGCACTGTCACCGTAATCCGCACCGTAATCCGTAATTTCGGCCCCAAAACGAGAGTCAAAGTCCCCCTCAGGCGCTTCGCGCCAGCTCCCCCAGAGGGGGAGCATTTCGCAAACGCCAGGCTGATCCGATAAAACATACTATTGCCTAGTGTCCCGGCGCCCGCGATGATCGCGCCACAAGAGGATCGGCCCCGTCTCGGGCCGGCGGCCAGGGTGGAGATGCCTGCGATGAACAAGCCCCTGCAGGCTGACGCCTGGACCCATCGGGAGATGGACACCCCGGAGATCCTGGCGCTGCGGGCCTATCTGGAGGCCAATAACGGCATCAAGGGCCTCGACATCCTCGAGCCCGGCGACACCGAGCACGCGGTGAACCTGTTCCGCCGCGACGGCTTCGTGGTGATCGCCAATGTGCTGAGCAGCGAGCAGACCGACTTCCTGGCCAAGGGCTGCAACGAGGTGGCGCGGGAAATCCTCGCCCTCGATGGCGACCGGGCCGGCAACCGCGGCTCGCACCGCTATTCCTTCGGCGGCAGCAGCCTGACCCGCAGCCAGCTGCACCGGCCGGAGTGGCAGATGCTGCTGGATATCCCGGCCGTCACCGAGATCGTCACCGCCATCTTCGAGAGCCCGAACTATGTGCTGCGGGCCGCCAGCGGCGACTTCTGCCTGCCCGGCGCGGTGGAGTACCAGCCCCTCCACGCCGACGTGAACGACTGGCGCAGCGACGAGCGGACGCCGTTCAGCGCCTATCACGACCCCCGCGGCCAGATCTCAATTCGCGACCTGCCATGCCCCTATGTCTGCGTGAACTTCCTGCCGCAGGACGTCACCCGGCTGAACGGGCCGACGCGGCAGATACCCGGCACCCAGAACTCCCGCGTGCGCATTCCCCGCCTGGATGACGAGCCGGAATGGATGCGGCTGAGCACGGTCTGCCCGGCGCCGGCGGGCGGCATCATGATCCGCGACGTGCGCGCCTGGCACGGCGGCACCCCCAATGTGTCCGACAGCATGCGGGCCATCCCCAACCTGGAGTTCTACGCGCCCTGGTTCCGCGAGCCGATCGTCCCGGGGATCACCTACGAGGACTATCGCAAGCTGTCGGAACACGCCCAGCGCCTGGTCCGCCACTGCGTCGCCGACTCCAGCGAGACCCTGGTCACCGGCCCCACCCTGCGGGCCCCATGAAATATCGCCAGCTCGGCCGCTCGGCGCTGAAGGTCAGCGAACTCTGCCTCGGCACCATGAACTTCGGCCCGCGGACCTCCGAGACGGAGTCCTTCGCCGTCCTCGACGCCGCCGTCGAAGCCGGGATCAACTTCATCGACACCGCCAACCAGTACGGCGGTCGCCTGGGGGTCGGGACCACCGAGACGATCCTCGGCCGGTGGCTGGCCCAGGATCCGAGCCGGCGCGACCGGATCGTCCTGGCCACCAAGGTCCATGAGCCGATGTCCGACGACGTCAATGACCGGGGCCTGTCGGCGCGCCACATCCAGATGGCCTGCGACGCCAGCCTGAAGCGCCTGCAGGTCGATCACATCGACCTCTACCAGATGCATCACATCGACCGCCTCGCGCCGGCCGAGGAGATCTGGCAGGCGATGGACCGGCTGGTCGCCCAGGGCAAGATCACCTATGTCGGCTCCAGCAACTTCCCCGGCTGGAAGATCGCCCAGCTCAATGAGCGCGCCCGGGACCGCCTGGGCCTGGTGTCGGAACAGAGCCTCTACAACCTGATCGAACGCCGCGCCGAGATGGAGGTGATCCCGGCGTGCCAGGCTTACGGCCTCGGCGTGATCGCCTGGAGCCCGCTGGCTGGCGGATTGCTTGCCGGGAACGCTTCGGCCAATGCCGGCCGCCGCCAGACCGATGACATGAAGCGCGCCGCTACGACCCGGGCCGATCAACTCTCCCGGTTCGCCGATCTCTGCGCGGAGCTGGGGCGTTCGCAGAGCGCGGTGGCCCTGGCCTGGCTGCTGCATCAGCCGGGTCTGACCGCGACGATCATCGGGCCTGGCAGCCTTGAGCAGCTCACCACGATCCTGCACGCGCCCGACATCGAGCTCGGCGCCGACCTGCTGGCGAAGATCGACGCCATCTTCCCGCCCGTCGGCCCGGCGCCCGAGGCCTACGCCTGGTGAGCGCCTGGGCGTCCGGGCGGGTCGAGGTCTCCGGCGGCCATCTGGCCTATCACCGCACGGGCGGGGAGGGGCCGGCCCTGGTCCTGTCCCACGGCCTGACGGACAACGGCCTGTGCTGGCGAAGGTTGGCGCAGGCCCTGGCGCCCGAGTTCGACATCATCATGCTGGACGCTCGGGGCCACGGCCAAAGTTCGCGGGCGGGCGACCATGACCCGGCGCAGGACATCGCCGAGGCGATCGAACAGCTCGGCCTGGTCCGGCCCATCGTCATGGGCCATTCAGTGGGCGCCCGGGCCACGGCGGCCTATGCCAACGCCCATCCTGGCCGGGTGTCGAAGGTCGTGCTGGAAGACCCGCCATTCCTGCCGCTCATCGACCGCGCCCAGGCAGACCGCCGGGCCGTACGGTTCCGGGAACAGGTGGAGACGTTCCAGGCCATGTCCCTGGCCGAGCTGATCGCCATGGGCAGGGCGCAGTCGCCCCTGTGGCACGACGACGACTTCCCGGCCTGGGCGGTGGCCAAGCACCAGACCGATCCGCAAGCCATGCCGGTCTACGCCACGCCCTGGCAGGAGATCCTGGGCCAGATCACGGCCCCGACCCTGCTGGTCCATGGCGACAGCGCCCACGGCGGCCTGGTCACACCGCAGATCGCCGGCGAAGCCCGCGCCCTCAATCCCAACATCACCGCGGTCCTGGTCCCGGGCGCGGGCCACAACACCCGCCGGGAGAACTTCCCGGACTATCTGGCGGCGGTCCGCGACTTTCTGGGCCCTGTGGGCTGACCTCGCGCCCCGCTTGAGCACAGCACGCGCCAAGCCCGGCGCAATACAGGCGACGCCCTTCAACTGCCGGGTTTCGCGCCGCCGATGTCGGGGTTCCGAACGGTTTTTCCCGCAAGGCCCCAGCGCCACCGCGCCGCAACCTCAGCGGGCCGAACCGCCGGGATGCCGCGTCGCGCTCGTGACCATGTGACGCGGAGTCGACATATGTCGGCGCAAGGCGGGTGCGGCTAAGGACCGGTTAACCTGCCTGGATCTTGGTTGAAGCGGGGGATGGCCACGGTGGAGGTCCAGGAGGAACGGCGATGAAATTGCACGACGATATGCGCCGGCGCCTCGACTTCATCAGGCTCGAGGCCCGCGACGTCACGGCCCTGCAAGAGCTTCGCCCGCTCATGCGAGGGGCCATTCCGGTCGCCCTGGACGCCCTCTACGAACAGATCCTCGCCTTTCCCGAGACCGCGCGGTTCTTTCCGGACACCGCCACCCTCTCCGGGGTCAAGACCCGCCAGCGGGCGCATTGGGAGCGCCTCTTCGAGGCCCAGTTCGACGACGGGTTCGCCGGCGCCTCGCAGCAGATCGGGCAGGCCCATGCCCGGATCGGCCTGAACCCCAGCTGGTACATCGGCGGCTACGCCACGATACTGCAGCATCTCGTCGCGGCCATCCTCCCTGAGGACGCGACGCGCCCGGCCGAGGCCATGCCCGCCCGGACGGCCATAGGGGCCCTGATCAAGTCGGTCCTGCTCGACATCGACCTCTCCGTCGCCGCCTACCTGGAGGCCAGCGAACAGGCTCGGACGCAGGCGGAGGCGGCGGCCTTCATCGAGGTCCAGGCCGCGCTCGAACGCACCCGACGCTCGGAGCAACGGCTGGAGCTCGCCCTGGAGATCGCCGATGTCCATGTCTACGAGATGGATTATGCGCGGCGTGAACTGATCAAGGCCGGGGCCGAAGACACCTTCTTCACCACGCCGAAGACCTACGACGAGCTCCAGCGGGACATCTATTCGGCCATCGATCCGCGAGATCGACCCCGTGTCGAAGAGGCGTGGCGCCGCCACATTGAGCACGGGGCGTCCTTCCACCCCGAATACCGGGTGGTCCGCGCCGACGACAGGGAGGTCTGGGTCTCCGCCGCCAACAAGCTGATCGCCGACCCCGATGGCCGCCCGCTGCGTCTGATCGGCGCCCTTCAGGACATCAGCGCCCGCAAGGCGTCGGAGCGGGCCCTGCTGCAGGCCAAGGAAGAGGCCGAGGCCGCCAACCTGGCCAAGTCGATCTTCCTGGCCACCATGAGCCACGAGATCCGAACCCCGCTCAACGGCATCCTCGGCATGGGGCAGGTGCTGGCCAAGGAGGATCTGACCGAGCGCCAGCATGGGCAGGTGAAGGTCATCCTGCAGTCGGGCGAGCTGCTGCTGAGCCTGCTCAATGATCTGCTGGACATCTCCAAGATCGAGGCCGGAAAGCTGACCATCGAGGAGGGCGAGGTCGACCTCGCCGAGATCACCCGCGCCGTCGTCGCCAACCTCCAGGCGATGGCCGCGGGGAAAGACGTCGCCGTGACCCTGGAGATCGCGCCGGAGGCCGAGGGGCTCTTCAAGGGCGACCCGACGCGTGTGCGCCAGATCGTCACCAACCTGGCCTCCAACGCCCTGAAGTTCACGTCCCACGGGCTGGTCGCCTTGGTGCTGTCAATCGGCGACGGTCAATTGCGCTTGGCCGTGCGGGACACCGGGATCGGGATCGCGGCCAGCAAGATCGGCGACCTGTTCCAGAAGTTCACCCAGGCCGACCCCTCGATCACCCGGCGGTTCGGGGGCACGGGCCTGGGCCTGGCGATCTCCCGGGAACTCGCCCGCCTGATGGGCGGGGATGTCGTCATCGAGAGCGAGGAAGGCGTCGGTTCGACCTTCACCGTCAGCCTGCCCCTGGCCCGGTCGGAGGCCCAGCGACCGGCCCCCGCGGCGGCGGCCGAGGCCGAATTCGACGATCCCGGCGCCCTTCGCATTCTTGTCGCCGAGGACAATCCCGTGAACCAGATCGTCATTCAGACGATGCTGCAGCAGGCGGGGCTCGATCCCGTGGTGGTCAACGACGGCCAGGAAGCCGTCGAGGCCTGGCGGACGGCGAATTGGGACCTGATCCTCATGGACGCCCAGATGCCGGTCATGGACGGGCTGACCGCGACCCGCGTCATTCGCCAGGAAGAGGCCGGGCGCGGCGCCCCACGGACCCCCATCCTCGCCCTGACCGCCAATGTGATGGCCGATCATCTGGCCGCCTACAGAGCGGCCGGCATGGATGGCCTGGTCGGCAAGCCCATCGACGCGGCCAAGCTGTTCCTCGCCATGGAGGCGGCGCTGGACGAGGCGCAGGTCGCCGGCTAGCAAGCGGACGGCAGGTGGGGACACCTGACGCGGGGCCAGGTCGCCCAATCCACGCGCCGCTGGGCCCGAGGCGTGTGTCCGTGAAGAACGACACCGGAAACGCGGTGTCTCGCAGGAATGTATGCGAGTCTCGCGGGCGCTCAGTGTGACAGGAACACGGGCAGGGGCGGGTCGCCGACGATGGCCTTTGTCGCGCCGCCGAGGACGAAATCGCGCATGCGGGAGTGCCCGTAGGCGCCCATGACCAGCAGATCGATCGCGCGCGCGTCCAGGTAGGCCTCGAGAGTCTGACCGATCGTGCGCCCGGCGGCGTCTTCCTCGTCAAGCGCGACCTCGACGCCGTGACAGGCGAGGTGCTTGGCGAGCTCGGCGGCGGAGCGCTGGGTGTCGATCTTCTTCTCCTTCGTGATCGTCACCACCCTCACGGTCTTGGCGGCCTGCAGGATCGGCAGCGCATCGGCCACCGCGCGGGCCGCGGGCCGGCTGAAATCCCAGGCCACCGCGACGACATCGAGGGGCGTGGAACTGCGGCGCTTGGGCGCTTCCGGGAAGATGATCACCGGTCGCCCCGAGCCGAAGATCACGCTCTCGGCGACATACTGCTGGACCGTCGCCTGCTCGCCGATCGGGATCATCGTCAGATCGTGCATCCGGGCGTGTTCCGTCAGGATGGCCCCCATCTGCGACGTCGGGCAGGTCTCGATGAACTGCTCGTGCGCCACACCACGCTTCATGGCGATGCTCTCGAACATGCTGACCAGGGTCTGGGCGTTCGCCGCACTCTTCTGGCGCTCGGCCGCGATCATCGACGGGATTTCCAGCAGCGTGTTCGCCAGCATGTTGCTGGTGGTCGGAAGCTCTATCTTGAAGGTCAGGGCCGAGATGCGCGCGCCCAGCGCCGCGGCAAGGTCCATCGCCTGCTCGATCGCCGCCACCGAGGTCGGTGTGGGATAGCTGCACAGTTGCAGCTGGACATCCCGGATCGCCATTCGCCTGTCTCCTCGATCGGTCTTCGGTTTCGCATGCGCCCCATCGGTTCCTGGTCTGCGATATCCGCCGACACGATCCTGGGTGCGCGGCGGATAATGCGCTTGATTGATGATCCAAAAAATCAGCTAATTAACGGCGCTTTGATCGAAAAAAGCTGCGGATGGGAGGGCTGGTCTTGTTGAACTACAAGCAGCTGCACTACTTCTTGAGGGTCGCGAAGGCGGGCAGCATCGCGCGCGCCGCCGAGCAGTTGCGCCTCGCGCCCCAGACCATCAGCGCGCAGATCCGAACCCTGGAGGAAGCGCTCGGAACAGAGCTCTTCCGCCGCACCGGCCGGCGATTGGAACTGACCACGGCGGGGCGGCTGACCCTTTCCTACGCCGACGAGATTTTCCAGATCGGGAGAGAACTGGAAGAGGCCATTCGCAACCCCGCGGGCGGCGGCGACCTGCTGTTTCGGGTGGGGGTGGCCGATGTGGTTCCCAAGTCGATCGCCTATCGGCTGCTGGCGCCGGCTCTGGGCAGCGCAGATCGCGTGCGCCTGGTCTGCCGGGAGGACAAGCTGGAACCGCTGTTTGCGGAACTCGCGCTTCACAAGATCGACGTGGTGATCGCCGACCGGCCGCTGCCCTCGGAGTCGGGCGTGAAGGGTTACAACCATTCTCTCGGGCGCGCGCCCATCGCCTTCTATGCCGTGCCCGTGCTGGCGGCGCGCTATCGGGAGGGCTTTCCGCGATCCCTGGACGGCGCGCCCATGCTGATCCCAAGCGACAGCGCCACGATCCGAGGGGCGCTCACGCGCTGGTTCACCGAGCATCAGATCGAGCCGAGCATCGTCGGTGAGTTCGACGACCCCGCGCTGATGAAGGCGTTCGGCAAGGGGGGCGCCGGCGTGTTCCCCGCCCCGGCGATCCTGGCCGACGAGATGCTGGAGCAGTACGGGGCGGAGATGATTGGCCGCGCTGACAACGTCTCGGCGGTCTATTACGCCATCTCGATTGAGCGCAAACTGATCCACCCTGGCGTTGCGGCGATCAGCAAGGCTGCGAATGCTGGATATCACTCGTGATGGGTTCGGCGCGCAGGCTGCCCCAGGTCACGATCCGCCGCGCGACACCGAACCTCACGACACCGAACCCCGCGATAAGGAACCCCGCGACATGAATCTCGGACTGGACGGCAAGGTCATCTTCATCGCCGGCGGCAGCCGCGGCATCGGGCTCGGCATCGTCGAGGCCTGCCTGGCCGACGGCGCCCGGCTGGTGATCACCGCGCGCGGCGCCGACGAGCTGGAGGCCACCCGCGCCCGACTGGCCGCGATCCACGGCCAGGACCGCCTGCTGGCCATCAGCGGCGACATGCGCGACACCGCGGTCATCGAGGCCGCCGTGGCCCGCGCCGAGGACGCGTTCGGCCCGATCTTCGGCGCCGTGGCCAATGTCGGCCTGCACCCCTGTCCCCCCGGCATCGAGGTGGACGACGAGACCTGGGACGCTGGGTTGCGCCAGAACCTGGACTCCGCCTGGCGCCTCTCGCGGGCGGCCCTGCGGCGGATGACGCCGCGCGGCGAGGGGTCGGTGCTGCTGATCAGCTCCATCGCCGGCCTCGGCGCCCTGGGCACCCCTCTGACCTACGGGACCTCCAAGGCGGCCATGAACCACCTGACCAAGGAGCTGGCCCGCATCGCCGGCGCCAGCGGCGTGCGGGTCAACGCCATCGCGCCCGGCAACATCATCTTCCCCGGCGGTGACTGGGAGAACCGCGCCAACGGCCCCCGCGCCGCGGCCTGGAAACGCTGGATCGACCGCGAGGTGCCCCTGCAGCGCTTCGGCACGCCCGCCGAGATCGGCGCCGTCGCCGCCTTCCTGATGAGCCCGCTGGCCAGCTTCGTCACCGGCGCCGTGGTCCCCGTGGACGGCGGCCAGACGCGCTAGGGGCGGGGAGACGCCGCCTGTGGCGCCTCGTGAACACCCCTGCGCCTGAGCACGGTCTTCACCTTGGCGCGTCCGGGGACGGTGCTCCTGTCCTCGAGGTCCGCAGGCCAAGGCGGACGGTAGGAATGTCGCCAAGGGATGGAGAGCGGTCAGAAGCCACGCGCCCGAAAGCAGATGTTCCCCTATGCCCCCGACGTGCGGTCGCAGACCACCACCGCCGAATTATACCCGATTGATACGGGCTCCGATTAGTCCTGTGCTTTTGCCCATGCTTTCAGGAGAGTGTCGGCTGAGCCGGCTCCGAAGACATAGCGGTCCGAGCGAACGAGGATGGCCTCGCCTACGCCGCGGCGGTCGAACCAACCAACAAGATCGGCGGCGAAGGGGGCCAGAGCCGTGTCGGTCAGGGCCACGCACCTGACCGACACCCCCGGTTCGGCCGCCACAGAATTGCGTGTGATGAGCCAAGGGCCAGCTCCAAGCACGTCATCCAGCCGCTCCGGTGACGCGTCGCCGGACCAGGGTTGCGGGAAAAGTTCACCGGCCGCAGCGCTGCCAGCCATAACGCAACCGACTGCGATTGGCGGATAGCTGACGGCGCCGCCTGGCCCCCGCCCAGTCGCCCGCTGCGCCAACATGGTGCGGTCGCGCTCGGCGGCGGCGATGGGATCGGTGATGCAGACCGTGCGCCCCATAACCAGCGCCAGGTCGATTATGGCGCGCACATGCGGCTCGCGCTCGGGCTGGTAGGTGTCCAGGAGCGCCTCGCCCGCCTCCCCACGCAGGACGGCGGCGAGTTTCCAGGCCAGGTTCGCAGCGTCGCGCACACCGGAGCACAGGCCCTGACCGGCGAACGGCGGCATCTGGTGGGCGGCGTCACCGGCCAGCAGCACACTGCCCGCCCGCCAGCGATCGGCCACCAGGGCATGAAAACGATACACCGCCTTACGCTCCAAGCTGATGGCGCCATCGACGTTCCAGGGCGCCAGAAGAGCCTCAATGAAGTTGTCATCAAGCACCTGTTCGACGGTCTCGCCCGGCTTCAGCATGAACTCCCAGCGATGGCGGCCTTGGCCCATCAGGACGCACGTTGTGGGCCGCTCCGGGTCGCAGATTTGCAGGTTGATTTCGGGCAGCCGCTGGGCGTCATGCACCAGGGCGTCGATCACCAGCCAGGGTTCGTCGAACTTGAGGTCGAGGAACTTCGCGCCGCTGGCTCCGCGAACGGTGCTTGAGGCGCCATCGCATCCGACCAAGTAGCGCGCCGAGAGGCGACGCGGACCTTCCGGCGTGGAAAACTCCGCGGTGACGCCGTTTTCGGAGGCTGCGTAGCCCTCAAAGGTCCACTCCGTTTTCAGCTTAGCGTTGGCGGCGTCTGCAAGGCGTCGACGGAGGGCGGCTTCGATTGAGGGCTGATGGATCATGTTGGACGCTGGCCAGCCGGACGGAGTGCGCGCCGTGTCCATTTCGAAGCGCATCAGTACTTCGCCGGCGGCCGTGAGAAAATCGTATCGGTTGGCGGCGCGCGACGTGGCCATGATCTCCTCGGCTACGCCCAGCGATTGGAAGATACGGACGATCTCGTGATCGATGTGGGCGGCGCGGGGCAGTGGATAGATCTCGGCCGCCTTGTCGGCGACGATCACAGAGACGCTCTCCCGCGCCAGAAGCAGCGCCAAAGTCACGCCCACGGGTCCGGCGCCAACGATGAGCACGTCGCAGTCATGGGACTTCGCCATGGCTCAGGCCTCGGGCTCAAAGCGGTTTTCGATGTGGCCCAGTCCCTCGATCTCGCAGCGTACGACGTCGCCGGGCTTGAGGAACCGACGCGGGGTCATGGCGGCGCCGATGCCGCCGGGCGTGCCCGTGAACACCAGGTCGCCGGGCTCAAGCGTCATCGCCTGCGACAGGTGGGCCACCTGGTCAAAGACGTCGAATACCAGGTGCCGAGTGTTGGAGGACTGCCGCTCCTCGCCGTTCACCAAGCACTTCAGCGCCAGGTTGTGAGGGTCGATTTCGTCGCTCGTGGTGATCCATGGCCCGATGGGGGCGTGGGTGTCGAAGGACTTGCCGAGTGACCATTGCGCCGTGCGGTGCTGCCACATTCGCTCGGTGACGTCGTTGCCGACACAGTAGCCGAAGATGCGCGCCGCGGCGTCGTCGCGGCCGATATGCTTGCCGCCTTTGCCAATGACGGCGACAAGCTCCGCCTCGTAGTCGACGGTTTGCGAAATCCTGGGAATTTGCACTGGATCAAAGGGGCCATTGACCGAAGTGACAGCTTTGGTGAACCAGACTTGGTGCTGCGGCGTCTCCATCTTACTCTCAGCGATGTGGTCGGCGTAGTTCAGGCCGATCGCGAAGACCTTGCCAGGCCGCGGCACGGGTGGCAGCAGGCGTACGGATGCGAGGGGCGCCCCGTCCCCCGCGGCTTCGCGTCGCCGAAGTTCCGCCTGCACGTCATCCCACGCAGCAATCAGTTCGGCCATGCCGCCGGCCAGACCTGTTGGCGTGAGCCGCTCGGCGGTGACGATCCCCGTCCGCGGCCCCGACCCATCGTCGTAGAATGCGATCTTCATGACTGCCCTCCGACAGCACCGGCCACCATCGGGTGCGACGGCCCCCACTGGACGCCCAACAGATCTGCCATGGTCTTCTTGTGCGAGCCGTCCGCCACAGTGAACAAATCCCCATCTGTCCAGTGCTCCAGCTCGTGGCCCCAGGGGTCCTTCCAGTAGTCGAAGATCTGGCTGCCAAGGATGTGCCGGCCGACGCCCCAGGCCGCCTCGCGACCTGCCCTCCTTAGGTGAGCGTGACCGCGCATTAGGTCGTCCATGTCCGCGACCTCGAAGGCGGCGTGATTGAAGCTGGGTCCTCGGGGCGACTGCAACAGGAACAGGGTGTGGTGGTCGGTCGGCGTGTCGCCCTGGTCGCAGCGCAGGAAGGCGCCGATTGCCACACCCGGCGCCATCTCAATCTCGTCGCTGGTGATGAAGCCGAAGCGTGACTTGTACCAGGCCTCGACCTTCCGGAAGTCGGAAACTTCAAGCACGCAATGGCCAAGCCGGACCACCGTTGCCGGACCGGCGGCCAGGCGGACCGAAGCGCGCAGGCGCGGACGGCCCGAGGCCGCGGAGTTGCGCGGCGTCTCGGCCTCCAGCGGCAGCGGATCTAGAGGCGTTTGGCCAGCGACAACCTCAATGAGGCGACCATCGGGGTCAGTCAGGCGCACGACACGGCCGCCGCCCGGCGCATGGAGCGCCTCCACCTCAACATCCTCGGCCTTCGCGAGGACCTCCAGGTCCGAGATGCTTTCCGCCCTCAGGCCCAGAGCCGCGAAGCTCGGCGCTCCCTGCGCCGTGGCATGCACGAACGGCGAGCCGCCGGCGCCCCGCGCGTAGAGCACGCCATCGGGCGAAAGCGTCGGCTTCAGTCCGAATTCAACAAGAAAGGCCCGCATCTCTTCCAGATCGGGCGCGGTGAAGCGCACATGGGAAATATCAGAAACTCGAATGGTGCTCACCTGATGCCCCTCCTAACTTGACCATTTGGTCATATTTGAACTAGCATTCGATCAAGATCAACCCCGCATCGACTCCGAGCCCCTGCCATGATCGCCAAGACAGCCAGCCGCCAGGAGCCGCGCCGCCTGAGAACCCGGGCCGCGTTGCTGGAGGCGGGCGCCGAATTGCTGGCTCAACGGCCTATCGACGCCATCGCCGTGAACGACATTGTTGATGCAGCTGGCGTGGCGAAGGGCAGCTTTTTCAATCACTTCCAGGACAAGGACGCCTTCGCGGCTGAAATTTCCGCGGAGATCCGCGCGCACGTTGAGGCGCGGGTGACCGCCGTGAACGCGAATGTGACCGACCCGGCGGTGCGAATGGCGCGGGCGATGTGCGTGTTCGTTCAGTTCGCGCTCAGCGACGCGAAGCGAGCGCACATCATGTTGCGCGGGCGCGAATGGGCGGCGGACGGTGAGCACCCGATCAACGCCGGTTTGCGGGCCGACATCGACCAGGGCGTTGCGGCTGGACAGTTCGCCGGCCGGGCCAAGACGGCCGGCATTCTCTATGTAATCGGCCTTTGCCAGGTCCTGATGATGGCGGTGCTGAGCCGGCGAGAACTGGCTGAGTGTCAGCGATTGACCGCCGAATTGCTGGCGCTGACCTTCACTGGATTGGGGTTGGCGCACGCCGAGGCAATCATCGAAAACGCCATTGACGAGATTGTGGTCGGCGCGTGACGGATCGCGCCTTGATCGTGGAATGGACCGCTTCGAATGACCGGTTCGGATCGCGAGCGGTCCGTGCCTCCCGGGCGGAAAGCAGACCTTGAACTTCCGCGCCCGAGGCGGACTCAGCGAATGTCGCCAAGGGGCGGGAAGCGAAGTGAGGAGGGTGCGGCGTCTGAACCGGTGGGGGGTGATCCAGCCGAGACCCCTACTGCGAACGACGCTCGGCCGGCCTGGCTGAGTGGATCACCGTCATGGGCTAGAGCTTTGTCCAGATTGGGCGAATTTCGCCAAACCGGAGAAGATGCCTTTGGACTGACAGCACCCCTCCACGATCATGGGACGGTGAATGCCGGCGGCTCCCTGAGTGTCGAGCGCGCGCCTTGCTGATCAACACCACCCGTGCGCATGATGCCGCGACAACATTGTTCTTTGACTTCGCATTCGGGTCGGCTGCCCCTCGCATATGGGGCGCCGTCCCCTTCAACCATTGAACGGCCAAGGAGCCCTGACCACCATGCGCTATGGATTTGTAGCAGCGATCGCAGGGGCGATGCTCGTGGGTCTTCCCGCCGCGGCCACCGCCGCCCCCCTGATCATCGCCACCAATGTCGCGGCCAAGTGCAAGATCCTGCCGGACGGCACGGCGGCGACGGTGACGGTGACCCTGAACAACACCACCTACAACTTCTACGGCCAATCCCTGGTCTACCACTTCACGCCCAACACCACCGGCGTCGCCCAGCACATTCCGATGCCGGCGGGCAGTTCCAACCCCGTGACCCTCGCCGTCTCCCCCGGCGTCTACATCCTGCAGATCACCAATCAGATGGCGTCGGGAGGCAACACCTCCGTCAACTACAACGTCACCGTCCCCGCCGGCATGGTCAGTAGCCTGGGCGGACGCAAGATGTGCCTTGACCGCGAGGTGAAGGAGAGGCGGCGGATCGACCTAAAGGCGTCAGCGCCCCAATAGCCCTCGTCCAAGTGCAAGTCCGCGAACCCCGTCCGCCTGGAGGCTAATAGATGAAACCTAAGCCAGAAGACCCAGCCGCTGCCGTCGCCCCGCGTCCCGGCATGGATTTCGTCGGCCTGGCCGCCGCGCTTGCCTTCATCGCCGTCAGCCCCTCCGCCGCCGCCGTCACTGAAAAAAGCGCCGATCAGTTCCGCCAGGACGCCTTTTCAGCCGCGGCGAGCCCGGCCTCGTCGTCCATCGCGGCCGACGCCGGGAACGCCGGGAGCTTCCGCCTGGCCCAAAGCACCGAGTGCGCCAATCCGAGCGATTCCGATTGCAACGGCGAAGAAGACGACTCGAGCACCAACTCCGGCGAGGACAACCAGTTTGATGCCTTCCACTTCGAATACCTGCCGTCCGACCAAAATATACTAGAGCAATGGTACGACTTCCAAAATGAAGTCTATGTGGACAACATCCCGAACCATTGGGGCCCTCCTTACGCCAACGGGCTCAGGACTAGGATGTATGGACCCGGGGCCCCAAGCGCCGGGTGCCTGGGCCGCGGGGGCGCGATCATGTTCAGTGTCAAGGCGCGCGCGCTGGGCTGCTGGCGCCCGGCCAAGGCGGCGCCGGTTCGGGGCCTGAAAGTCCCCGCCCTCGGTCCGGCCGCCCAGCGCGTGCTGACCAACTGCAGGTTCAGCACCGGTAGCGTCACCTTACGCAAGGGCGCATTCGCCTGTATCGCCACGCCCCGGGCTGTGGTCCGCAAGGCGGCCAAGGGCGCGAAGGGGAGAGCTTCGCTGGGCTGGCCGTGGCTGGGGTGATGGAAGGCGGTTGGCGAGCTCCCGATGACCCCTGGCGGCGTCAGGGTGCCGCCGGCAGCCCCTCGGCGGCCCGGATTTGTCGCAACAGCAACTGGTCGTAGAAGCGCTTCAGGGACGTAAGGTCCGGCGCCACGTCAGCATCGCCCCGGACCGAGGTGTCCGCCGCCCCCAGCGGCCCGTTGCACTGCGCCGGGTCGGCCAGCATCTGGTCCAGCACGGTGCCTGTTTGGGGCAGAAGGGCGCCGAGCTTCAGGCACAGGCAGCCATAGGCGAAGGCGAAGGCCGTGCGCCCATTGCCGTCCCGGAAGGGGTGGATCCAGGTGATGCGCCACAGGGCGTAGGCCGCGACATCCAGGGCGTCGCCCTGCGTCCAGATCCGCTTCAGCTCGACGAAGAACGCCGCCATCAGCTCGGGGACCGCGTTCCAGGGCGGCGGCCGGAGCAGGGTTCCCCCCTCCTGCCGCAGCTTCACATTCGACTGGCGATAGGCGCCCGGCTGCTCCAGCAGGAACACCGTCGCGGCGCGGTGCAGGGCGCACAGCGCGCCCTCGTCAGGCATGGGGGGCAGGGTGTCGCCGTCGGCCTTGCGCCCCAGGGACGAGACGACGAGGGCGACCAGCAAGCTCCTCAGCCCCACCAGGTTCAGCGCCTCGATCCCGCGGGCCAGCTCGCCGTCCGCCAGTTCCCAGTTACTGACTCTACCCAACGGACTGCCGCGCCCTTCCCCGCCATCGCACCAGAGTCGAATGGTAGTGCAGTCCTGCCCCTTTGCAACGCAGCCACCCACGCTTGATGGGCCTCAGCCCGAATAGGCGAAGGGTGAGGTCGGTCGGGGACGGGGAGCCCAAGGTCCAAAATCCGCCGCGCGCCGGGGCCATCGACCGGTGCTAGGATGGCGCCAGGCACGGAGGTCGGCATGGGCGCGTCACGTCGTGGAGTCATCCTGGGGGCGGGCGCCCTGGCGGCGGCGACGCCGGGGGCGCAGGCCGCGACGGCGGGCGCAGGCCCTGACCCGGCCTGGTTCCAG
>NZ_JAOTJD010000040.1:0-48435 GCF_042714595.1 Phenylobacterium ferrooxidans
CGACTTGAATTCCGGCCGCGCGCTCGACCATCTCGCGCCGCAACCGGTCCCCTTAGCTTCGCCGGGCTTATCGCGCCGCCCGACCCCGTTGTCTACAATCCGTCATGTCGCAAGACCGCACATTTCGTGAGCGTGCAGTCAGAGTTCGTGAACGGCGATAACCCGCCTCAGGGCAGATTGCCCCGAAAGAGCTGGAGGATCGCGCTGAAATCCTTCGCGCCGCCCCCCAGGCGATCGAACAGGGCGTACATCCCCTCGGCCTGAGCCCCCATCGGCGTAGCGGCCCCCGACTTGGCCGCAGCCTCCTGCGCCAGCTTCAAATCCTTCAACATCATCGCGGTGGCGAAACCGCCCTCGTAGTCGCGATTCGAAGGCGCCGCCGGCACCTGGCCTGGCCAAGGACTGTAGTTGCTGAGCGACCAGCACTGGCCCGAGGACTTAGTGGCGATCTCGAAGAACCGGTCGGGGTCCAGGCCCAGTTTCTCGGCCAGGGCGAAGGCCTCGCACACCCCGATCATCGAGATGCCCAGCACCATGTTGTTGCAGATCTTGGCCGCCTGCCCCGCCCCGTGGTCGCCGGCCCGGATCACGGCGCGGGCCATCGGGGCCAGCGCCGCCTCCACCGCGGCGAAGTCGGCCTCGTCGCACCCCACCATGAAGGCCAGCGTTCCGCCCTCGGCCGCCGCTGTGCCGCCGGAGACCGGCGCGTCGGCGAACCGGAAGCCCCGGGCCTTGGCGTCGGCCGCCACAGCGCGCGCGCTTTCCACATCGATGGTGGAGCAGTCGATCAGCAGGGCGCTCTTGAGCGCCTTGGTCAGCACCTCGTCGGCATAGACCGCCCGCACGTGGGGTCCGGCCGGCAGCATGGTGATCACGACCTCCGCGCCGGCGACCGCCTCCGCCGCGGAACCGGCCGCGCGGCAACCCGCCGCCACGGCCTTCTCCAGCGCCTGGGCCGACAGGTCGAAGGCCGCCACCTCGTGGCCCGCCTTAGCCTGGTTGGCGGCCATGCCGCCGCCCATGTTTCCCAGACCGATGAACGCGATCCGCGTCATGGGCGGCGCTCCCTCACTTGGGCTTGCGGAACTTGTAGATGAACTGGTCGGTGTGGCCGCGCAGGGTCGGATCGAAGACGCCCTTGGTGTGGTCGTCAGTGGCGTTGCGCAGCAGGGTGCTCTCGCCTTCGTAGACAAAGCCAGCCGCCGCCAGTTCGGTCTTCACGATGGCCGGATCGATACGGTGCAGCTTGTCGGCGGTGTCCAAGGGCGCGCCCGCGACCGCGGCGTGGTCCAGCACGACATAGACGCCGCCCGGCTTCAGGGCCGCATAGACGGCCTTGTTCACCGCCGCCACGTCCAGGTTGAAACGGGCCAGATGCAGGTCGTGATAGTTCTGCGCCGTCCAGATCACGTCGGCCTGGGTCGGCAGGGCCAGGGTCTGGAAGCTGGCCTGCACCACCTTGATGTTCCCGTAGGCGGGATCAGCGGCCACCGCGAGGATAGGGTTGGGCTTGGCGTCGGGCGCCGGGTTCGGCGGCGGCGCGTTGATCACCGCATAGACCACGCCCGTGGGCCCGACCGCCTTGGAAAAGATGCGAGTGAAATAGCCGCCGCCTGGCAGGAAATCGGCCACGGTCTGGCCGGCCTTCACCCCGGCGAACTCCAGCATCTCGGCAGGCTTGCGGTCGGCGTCGCGCTTGGTGTCGGCCTCGGGGCGGGCCTTGTCGGCCACCGCGGCGGCGACCTCGCTGGAAGGCGCGGCCTGAGCGGCGCCGGCGGAAAGCGCCAGGACGGCGACGGCGGCCAGCAACAGATTGCGTGTCATCGGTTCTCTCCCAAGTCTCGTTGTCTTTCGGAACGCCATTCGGCGGCCGCTGGCGTCTCGTTACAGTGGAGGTAGGGGCGACCAGGCCTCATCGGAAGGCAGGGGGGCGAAGATATCGTCCAGCATGGGCTCGGTGACCCCCTCCAGGGTGGCGGGGCTCCACTTCGGCGCATTGTCCTTCTCGACGATGACGGCGCGCACGCCCTCGATGAAGTCGTGGCGCTGCACGACGCGGGCGCCGATCCGGTATTCCATCTCCATGTTCTCGGCGAAGCTCGTGGCCTTGCGGCCCAGCGCCAGTTGCCGGAAGGCCACCTTCAGGGTCTGGGGAGACTTCGAGGCCAGGGCCTTGAGCTGGTCGTCCGACCAGTCCGTGTCGGAGTGCTGCAACGCCTCGACGATGGCCTCGACGCTGGCCAATCCGAAGATGCGCTCGATCTCGTCCTGATGCTCGGCCAGGCGGGGCCTTCCCGCGTCGCCTTCGAACTCCGTCAGCAGGGTCTCGACGGCGGCCGGGTCGGCGATCAGGGCGCTCTTGAAAGCCTTGATCTGATCGCTCGGGATGTAGTCGGTGGCGATCCCCACCAGTTCGCAGTCGGCCGCCTTCAGCCGCGCGCCGGTGAGCGCCAGCCAGAGGCCGATGTGGCCGGGCATGCGCGACAGGAACCAGCCCCCGCCGACGTCGGGGAACAGGCCGATCCCGGTCTCGGGCATGGCGAAGGTGGTCCGCTCGGTAGCCACCCGGTACTGGGAGGGCGCGGCCAAGCCGACGCCACCGCCCATGGTCACCCCGTCCATGATCGCCACCACCGGCTTGGCGTAGCTGAACAGCAGGTGGTTGAGCCGGTACTCCTTGAAGAAGAACTCCCGGGCCGCCTTGCCGTCCGCCGCCCCGCTTTCGGCCAGCATGCGAATGTCGCCGCCGGCGCAGAAGCCGCGCTCGCCGGAGTGATCCAGCAGCACCAGGGCTACGGCCGGATCATCCTTCCAGGCCAGCAGGGCCTCGGTGAGGATTTCGCACATCCGGGTGGTCAGGGCGTGCAGCGCCTGGGGCCGGTTTAGCGTCAGGCGGCCGACGCGGCCCTCGAAGCGGACTAGAACTTCGTCATCACTCATTGGCGCAGCAGCTCCCGGGCGATGATCACCCGCATGATTTCGTTCGTGCCTTCCAGGATCTGGTGGACCCGCAGGTCGCGCACGATCTGTTCCAGGCGATAGTCCTTTAGATAGCCGTAGCCACCATGCAGTTGCAGGGCCTGGTTGGCGACCTCGAAACCGGTGTCGGTGGCGATCCGCTTGGCCATGGCACAGTACTGGGTGGCCTTGGGATCGCGGGCGTCCAGCGCCGCGGCGGCCCGGCGGACCATCAGGCGGGCGGCGTCCAGCTCGGTGGCCATGTCCGCCAGCCGGAACTGCAGGGCCTGAAACTCGGCCAGGGCCTGGCCGAACTGTCTGCGGGTGAGCAGGTGTTCCCGCGCCGTATCGAGGGCGAGCTGCGCGCCGCCGAGCGAGCAGGAGGCGATGTTGATGCGCCCGCCGTCCAGGCCGGCCATGGCGAAGCGGAAGCCCTCCCCCTCCCCGCCCAGGCGGTTGGCTTCCGGCACGCGGACCCCATCGAGGTTCACCTGAGCCGTGGGCTGGGCGTTCCAGCCCATCTTGCGCTCCTGAGCCCCGAACGAGACGCCCGGCTGGTTCTTCTCCACCACGAAGGCCGAAACTCCCTTGGCGCCCGCCGCCCCGGTGCGGGCCATCACCAGATAGAGGTCGGAGCTCCCGGCGCCCGAGATGAAGGCCTTCGAGCCCGTCAGGACGTAGCTGTCGCCGTCCTTCTTCGCCGTGGTCGCCAGCGCCGCGGCGTCCGACCCCGAGTCCGGCTCCGTCAGGCAGTAGGAGGCGATCAGCTCCATGCTGGTCAGACGCGGCAGGTATCGCTGGCGCAGGTCGTCGGACCCGAACCGATCGATCATCCACGAGACCATGTTGTGGATTGAAAGGAAGGCCGCGGTCGACACGTCGCCATAGCTCAGCTGTTCGAAGACGATGGAGGCGTCCAGTCGGCTCAGGGCCGAGCCGCCGACGTCCTCCCGCACATAGAGCCCGGCGAAGCCGAGCCCCGCCGCCCTGCGCAGGACATCGACCGGAAAGTGCTTGTCCTCGTCCCAGCGGGCCGAGTGCGGAGCCAACTCCTCGGCGGCGAAGACACGGGCGGCGTCCTCGATCGCGCGCTGGTCTTCGTTGAGGGTGAAATCCATGATCTTGGCGGCCTTCGGAAGGGGTTAGCTTGAGGAACTCGCTCCGTAGGCGCAACCTGTCAACGACGCGCGGGGAGTCGGACGATGACGGATCAATTGATGGGACGAGGGCCAGAGGCGGCGCGAAACCTCGCCCTGGTGAACTATGGCCTGCTGTTCGCGTCGATCTTCTTCGCCGGCATCCCGGCCCTGATCGCGGTGATCATCGCCTATTCGCAGCGGGACGAAGCGCCGGTGGCCATCCGCTCGCATCACGATTTCCAGATCAGGATCTTCTGGGTGGCCTTTGGCCTGACCATGGCCGCCGGGGCGTGCGGACTTGGGGCGCTCATCAGCGGGGTCGGTGAACTGTTGGAGTTCACCCGGGTCAACGGTTGGGACGGCTTTTCCACCATCAATATCGACCTCTCCCGCATGGTTCTCGACGGGCGGATCGTCAGCCTCCTGGTGGCGGCCGTGGTGCTGTCGCTGCTGGCCGGGCTGTGGCTGATCGCGGCCCCGGCGATCGGCTTTATCCGGCTGGTCTCGGCGCGAGGGATTGGCCTGACCTCCCACCCGGCCTAGATAGCGGCCCATGAAAAGCGCCCATCTCGCCGCCTACCCCGCCCTGCGCCTGCGCCGTCTGCGTCAGGCTGACTGGGTCCGCCGACTGGTCCGCGAAAGCGTGCTGACACCGGCCGACCTGATCTGGTCGATGGTGGTGCACGAGGGCGAGGGCGAGGTTCCGGTGGGCTCCATGCCGGGCGTGTCACGCCTCTCGGTGAAGGACTGCGCCAAGGCCGCGGTGGAGGCCCGCAGGCTTGGCATCCCGGCCATCGCGGTCTTCCCCCACATCGACGGGGCCAAAAAGGACGCCACCGGCAGCCTGGCCCACGATCCCAACGGCCTGGTGGCCACGGCGGTCAAGGCCATGAAGGACGCCGCCCCCGAGGTCGGGATCATGTGCGACGTGGCGCTGGACCCCTTCACCGACCACGGCCATGACGGCCTGATCGAGAACGGGCGCATCCTCAATGACCCGACCATCGAGACCCTGGTCCGCCAGGGGATCATGCAGGCCGAGGCCGGAGCTGACATCCTGGCGCCCTCCGACATGATGGACGGCCGCTGCGGCGCCTTAAGGCAGGCCCTGGAAAGCGGGGGACTTCAGGATGTTATGATCATGTCCTACGCCGCCAAGTATGCTTCGGCCTTCTATGGCCCTTACCGCGAGGCGATCGGTTCCGGGAAGCTCGGAACGGGCTCGGTGGACAACCCGGGCGACAAGAAGACCTACCAGATGGACTTCGCCAATTCGGACGAGGCCCTGCGCGAGGTGGCCCTCGACATCGCCGAGGGCGCCGACATGGTCATGGTCAAGCCGGGCATGCCCTATCTCGATATCGTGCAGCGCGTGGTGGAGACCTTCGCCATGCCCACCTTCGCCTTCCAGGTCTCGGGCGAGTACGCGATGATCAAGGCCGCCACCCAGAACGGCTGGCTGGACGAGGAACGCGCCATCCTGGAGAGCCTGGGCGCCTTCAAGCGCGCGGGGGCCGCCGGCGTGATCACCTATTTCGCACCGGTCGCCGCCCGGCTGATGGGCGCGTGACCCAGCCGCCGATCCGCATCGTCGCAGCCTTGATCCGCGACGGAGAGGGGCGGCTGCTTACGGTTCGCAAGGCCGACACGACCGCCTTCATGCTGCCTGGCGGCAAGCGCGATCCCGGTGAAGACGACGCCGCTGCGCTGGCCCGCGAACTTGCCGAGGAACTGGGATGCGTCCTGGTCGAGAGCCGCCCGCTCGGCGTCTTCAGCGCGCCGGCCGCCAACGAGCCCGACACCCAGGTCGAGGGCGCGATCTATCACGCGACGATCCGCGGCGAGGTCGCCGCCCAGGCTGAGATCGCCGAACTATTGTGGATCGATCCGACCACGCCGCCCGCGGTACGCCTCGCCCCCCTACTGGAAACCCAGGTCCTGCCGCGGTTATTCTAGGCCCAGAGCCCCGATGGAGACGATCTTGTCCAAATCCCTCGCCCGCGCCGTCATCGGCGCCTCACTGGCCCTGTCGTTCGCCGGCTCCGCCGCCGCCAGCTCCGACGACGCCTGGTTGGCGTTCCAGAAGGAAGTCGCCACCCGCTGCAAGGCGGCCGCCACAAAGGATTCGGGCGTGAAGACCTGGACCGTGGCGGTCTCGGCGTTCGGCAGCCAGAATTTCGGCATGGCCATCCTCACCGGCAAGGCCCAGGGCGGGGCCCCGGTAAAGTACGCCTGCGCCATGGACAAGAAGACCAAGGCCGCGGAAGTCGCCGGCGGCGAACCCTCCGGCTGGGCGCCAAACTAAGCGTCGGAGACGAAGTAGCGGCTCTCTCCGCCGTGGTCGGGCAGGTTGACCATCCCATCAAACGTCAGGCCGATCTTCTCCAGCACCCGGACCGACCCGTCGTTATCAGGCTTGGTGATCGCCACGATCCGGCCCAGGCCGAGCGCCCTGCGGCCATAGGCCAGCACCGCCGCGCCAGCCTCCGAGGCGAACCCCTGGCCTGAGAACCGCGCCAGGAAGGCGTAGCCGATATCGGGGTGATCGAGCACCTCGCGCTTGATCAGGCCGCAGATGCCGACCGGCTCGGCGGTGGCCTTCAGCCCCACCCACCAGAGACCGAAGCCGTGCCGAGCATAGCTGACCACTGGTCCTTCGGCGACATAGCGCCGTGCGCCCTCCAGGTCGCGCACCTGCCGGTCGCCGATGTTCTCCAGGAACCCAGGCTCGTTCAGCAGCTCGAGGATAAAGGCGTCGTCGTCGGGCGTCAGCTGGCGCAGAAACAGCCGCTCGGTCTCAAGCACCATCACCGACACCACGATCCTCCCCGCACTGTCGTTCTCCGCTTTGGGAACGCCCGACTGTACCTAGACGGCGCGGCTGAAGAACAGAGCAAACTCCCCCTCCGAGGGGGTGGCGTCATAGAGGGTGAGGTCCAGGCCAGTCAGGGAGAAGCCCAGGGCCTGATAGACCGCGACACCTGGCTGATTCTGGTTGCTGGTCTCCAACCAGACATGACGCGCGCCCAGGGACCGCGCGTGGTCCAGCACCGCCTCCATCAGCCGCCGGCCGAGGCCCTGGCCGCGCCGGCCAGCGTCCACATAGAAGTGCCAGAGCACCAGCCGCTGGTTCCAGGCCTGGAAGCCCACGGCGGCGAACCCGATGATCTGCGACCCGTCGGTGGCCACCCATGCGACGTCCCAGGGGCGATCGGGATCCTCCAGGTCCTCCAGGGGGAAGACCTTGGTCACGGTCTGCGGAACTGAGCGCAGGACGATCCCCTCCGGTCCGGCGTTCGCCGCCAGGACACTGGTGCTCTGCACGGCCGTGTCGATCGCTGCGATCCTCTCCACGTCCCGCGTCAGGACGGCGGGCCGTATCTCGGTCACGGCTTTTCAAGCCGCGCGACGAGGCTTGAGGTGTCCCAGCGGCGGCCGCCCATCGCCTGGACCTCGCGGTAGAAGCCGTCGATTAGGGCCGTGGCCTCAAGGGTCGCGCCGTTCGACGCCGCCTCGTCCAGCACCAGACCGAGATCCTTGCGCATCCAGTCGACGGCGAAGCCGAAATCGAACTTCCCCTCGGCCATGGTCTTCCAGCGGTTGTCCATCTGCCAGGATTGGGCCGCGCCCTTGGAGATCGCCTCGTAGACTTCGAGCGGATCGAGCCCCGCCCGCTTGGCGAAGTGCATGCCCTCGGCCAGGCCCTGGACCAGGCCGGCGATCGCGATCTGGTTGACCATCTTGGTGAGCTGGCCGGCGCCGGCCTCGCCCATCAGCCGCACGGCCTTGGCGAACGCCATGATCACCGGCTCGGCCCGGGCATAGGCGGCGGGATCGCCGCCGCACATGACGGTCAGCTGGCCGTTCTCCGCGCCGGCCTGCCCCCCCGACACCGGCGCATCTACGAAGAACCGGCCGTCCCGCACCGCCTGGTCCGCCATCTCGCGGGCCACCTTCGCCGAGGTGGTGGTGTGGTCGACGATGATTCCCCCGGCCGCCATCGCCGGGAGGGCCTGGGACACGACGCCGCGGACGTCATCGTCATTCCCCACGCAAAGGAAGGCGATCTCGGCGTCGTGGGCCGCCTCGGCGACGGACGCTCCGGCGCGGCCGCCGTGGGCCTGAGCCCAGCGCTGCGCCTTCTCCGGGCTGCGGTTGAACACCGCGACCTCGTGGCCGGCCTTGGCCAGGTGTCCGGCCATCGGGAAGCCCATAACGCCCAAGCCCACGAACGCGACCTTCATGTCCCCACCCTTCTAAACAAACTCAACGCCATCTTAACGAGCCTCACCGCACCTTGCGCTGGAATCAGCGTTAACCGGATTTGAATCATGGCCGTCGGCGAAGCCCCTATCCTGATCAAGAAAATCAAGAAGGGCGGCGGCCATGGACACCATGGCGGCGCATGGAAGGTGGCCTACGCCGACTTCGTCACCGCGATGATGGCCTTCTTCCTGCTGATGTGGCTGATCAACACTACCAGCCCGGAACAGAAGCGCGGCATCGCCGACTATTTCGCCCCAGCCAGCGTTTCCGAGACCACCTCCGGCTCCGGCGGCATTCTGGCCGGCACCGCCCTGGGTGAAGACGGCGCCAAGGGGGCGGGCTCCATGGCGATCATCGAGGAGATGTCTCCGGAGTCCAAGAATCCTGACGACGGCAAGGCCTCCGACGCGGCCAAGGCGATCGACTCCCAGGCCTCCAGCGAGGCCATGAAGGAGGCGCTGGAGAAGCGCGAGGAAGCCGCCTTCCAGTCGGCCGCCCAGTCCCTGCGCCAGTCGCTGCAGGACATGCCTGAGCTCGCCGAGCTCTCGAAGAACATCATCATCGACCAGACCCCCGAGGGTCTTCGCATCCAGCTCGTCGACCAGGAAGGTCGTTCCCTGTTCAACGAGGGACAGGTGCAACCCAATGACCGGGCGAAGCTGCTGCTGCGAGCTGTGGGCAAGATCGTCAACCAGCTGCCCAACCGGATCAGCATCTCCGGCCACACCTCGGCCAGCATGAACGGCCGCAAGGCCGACACCGACTGGGCCCTGTCCTCGGCCCGCGCCGACGCCTCGCGCCGCCTCCTGCAGACCACCGGCGTGGATCCCGACCGGGTCTATCAGGTGGCTGGCAAGGCCAATTCCGAACCGCTGTATCCGGACGATCCAACCCTGCCCGGCAACCGGCGGATCGCCATCGTCCTGCTGCGCGAAGCCCCGGTGCTGCCGCCGAATAACGGGTTCTAGGCTGTGACTCTCGGAACACTTGCGCAACCCACCGGCATGACGCCTAATCGGGTTAGGCGCAGTGGTTCGAGAGCGATCGCAAGTCCGTGACGCAACATTTTCCGACCCGACAGCTCAGGTTCTTCCTGACAGCGCCGAGCCCCTGCCCCTATCTGCCGGAACGTCATGAGCGCAAGGTCTTCGCCCACCTGCCCCTGTCGGACGGCGCCACGGTCAACGACTCCCTGACCCAGGTGGGCTTCCGCCGCTCCCAGAACATCGCCTATCGCCCCGCTTGTGAGTCCTGCTCGGCCTGCGTCTCAGCCCGGATCCCGGCCGTGGACTACGTGTTCTCGCGTTCGGAGCGCAAGACCCTGGCCCGCAACGAGGACATCGAGCGCCACTTGGTGGAGGCCGAGGCCACCATGGAGCAGTTCGACCTGCTCCGGCGCTACCTGCTGACCCGGCACGCCGACGGCGGCATGGCCGAGATGACCTGGCCCGACTACGTGGCCATGGTCGAGGACACCGCGGTCCGCACCCACATCATCGAGTATCGCCTGCGCTCCAGGGATGGCGGCCCCGGCGACCTGGTGGCCTGCGCTCTCGTCGACCTGATGAGCGACGGTCTCTCCCTAGTGTACAGCTTCTACGATCCCACCGTGACCCGGCGCAGCCTGGGCTCCTTCGTGATCCTGGACCACGTGGTCCAGGCCGGCCTCACCGGCATGCCCTACGTCTATCTCGGCTACTGGGTCCGAGGCTCGGAGAAGATGGACTACAAGGTCCGCTTCTCCCCCATAGAGCTGCTTCGCCCCGAGGGCTGGCGCCTGATATCCGCCCGCGACCGGGTCGCCGAGGCGATCTGACCTGCTGGCTTCGGGCGCGCTGCGCCGACAAGTTCGGCGCCGCCGTGGGATGAGCCACGGCGGCGCGTACCCCTAAAACTCTGCTGAGATCGTGAACTGGATGGTCCGCCGGGGCCCCGGCCGGAAGCTCGCGGGCGTGTTGGTCGTGGTGTTGACCGTGCCCAGGTAGTCCTCGTCCAGGATGTTGTCGATATTGACCCGGGCCTTGATCTGCTCGAACGGCCCGGCCCCGAACCCGTCGCCCAAATCGACATAGGCGTTGTAGATCGTGTAGCCGTCGGTCTTCTCGCTGTTCACGAAGTTGGTGAAGCGCGAGCTGATGTGACGCGCCGAGATGTTGATCACAGCGCCTTCCACCGGCTCGAGGGTGACACCGCCGGTCCACAGCCATTCGGGGAAGTCAGGGACCCGCTTGCCGGCGATGGCGAAGGTGGCGAAGTTGTCCTGGAACTCGGCGATATTGTAGCTGAGGTTGGTGTTGAAATAGACCTTCCCGCCCAAAAGCTCCGGTTTCCACTGTCCGCTGAACTCCGCGCCGTGGGCTTCCACGCCGCCGACGTTCTGGAAGAAGGTCTCGGTGGTCGTTGACCCTGGCACCACCGATGCGAAGGACTGGAGCCGGTTCTCGAAGGTGGTCTTGTAGGCCACGATCGAGGCGTTGAAGGTCGGGCGGTTGGCGCGGTAGCCGATCTCCCAGTTCTTGGAGGTCTCGGCCTCCGGTCCGGGCGCCAGCGGACTGGCGGCCGAAAAGATGTCGTCGGCGCCCCGAGGCAGGGCCATGTTCTCCGAGTAGGACGCGAAGACCTGGTCGCGGCCGTTGACGTCCAGAACCGCGCCTATCTGCGGCAGGAAGTTGTCCTCCCAGGTCTTGGAGACCGAGGGCTGGCGGCGCGCGATGAAGTCGGCCGGATTGCGGTAGCCTGCGATATTGTAGTCGACGCTCAGGCTCTTGAAGCCCAGGTCGATCTTCAGCCGGTCGTCGAACAGGCCGATGGTGTCCTTCAGGAAGAACTCCACGGTGTCGCGGGTCGAGACGTAGTTGCGCTGCAGGTGGACCGGCTGGCTCAGCAGCGGCGCGCCATCCGGGCTGCCGCCCACCTGGTTATAGCGCTGCTGGGTGCGGTGATAATCGTCGTTCTCCACCCAGACGCCGCCGGAGATGTCGTGGTTGGCGATGCTCCAGGTCAGCTTTCCGGTCGCCCCTTGTCGCGTCCCGTCCACCGTCGACAGGCCGTACTGCAGGCCCAGGGGCGCGAACAACCCAGGCACGATCAGGCGTTCGGCGTTGTAATTGGTGAGTGAAGTCGCATAGGCCTCCGGCGAAACGCCATAGCCCTCCTTGGACTCGTAGTAGGCCCCAACTGTCAGCTTCAGGCTCTCGCCGATCGGGGTGTCGTAGGTCAGGCCGTAGAGGTGGTCCTGCCGGCTGTTGATGGCCTGCTTGTAGTATTGGTTATAGGCGGTGTTGGAGTAGGTGATCCCCGCCGCCGTCACCGGCAGCACCGGCACATAGCCCAGATAGGCGAAGCTGCGCCCCGAGCGGCCGAAGATGTCGCCCGCCGTACCGGCGTACTGGGCCTTGGTGATCGAGGGCGAGTCGAAGTCGAAATAGTCGTTGTGGACGGTCTGGAAGGTGATGGCGCCCTCGCCCACCTCGTAACGCAGCTTGGCCTCGTAGTGGGTGCGCTCGATGTCACCCGGCCCGCGCCAAAGGTCGCCCTTGATCCACGAGCCGCTCACATAGCCCGAGAGGCCGCCATGCTCGCCCAGGTCGATGCGGGCGAAGGTGCGGCGCAGGTTGTCGCTGCCGAGGCTCTGGCTCACCACCCCGCCGAATTCCTCATCGGGGACCTGGGTCAGGTAGCTGACGATGGGGCCGAGGGAGGCGTAGCTGGGCAGGCTCACATCGCCCGAGCCCGCCGAGGCCGTGACCCGCAGCAGGTTCTCGTTGTCGACGTAACGATAGATCGGGCTGCCGCCGAACTGGTCGCTGCGGCCCATGGGGATGTTGTCCAGCAGGAAGCCGATTTGCTGGAAATTGAAGGCCCGGACCGAGACCGAGTTGCCGAACTCGTACATGCCCAGCGCGTCATTGGCCTGCACGTTGAACCCCGGCAGCGACTCCAGCATCTTCAGGCCGGTCACCCCCGCCGGCGCCGAAAGCAACGCCTCCCGGGTGATGGCGACGGTGGCGGTGGCCTGGTCGGTGCCGATGGCCACCGAGGCCTCGGAGACCCGGCTGCCGGTCACCACCAGCTCCTCCACGGTCCCCGGCCCCTGGGCCAGCGCCCAGGTCGGCGCGCTCAGGACCGTGGCCACCGCCGCGCCGGACAACAGCGCCGTGCGGCGCAGGTTCAGAATGTTCATCGAGCTATCCCCAGCTCACCGTTCTTGGTGCGGAGGAAAGCTGGCCTACCGCCCCGGCTGCAGACAGCGACAACTGGTCAAGCTCCGCATTATGCGGGCGATCGCCGGATCGGCGCGCAGACAGGCAGCTGGTTGCCCCCCAACGCGGCGCCGACCCATGCCCCGCGCGCCGCGCGGCGCCTTCCCCTTGCAGCGGCGCACCGTTCATCCCCAACTGCGCGCCCTGTCCACATCGACCCCGTGCGGCGCGGCAGGTAAGGTCGGCCCGTGACCGTCACCGCCCCGAGAGACGCATAGTGCGACAGCTGCGCCTGAGCCTCAGGCGACCCGTGTCCTACGCGCGCCGCGAGTTCAGCCAGGGCCCTTCCAACGCGCAGGCGATCGCGACCCTGGATGCCTGGCCGGCATGGCATGGCGGCTGCCTGGTGCTGGTGGGTGCGCCTGGCAGCGGCAAGACCCACCTGGCCCAGGGCTGGGCCGCTCAGTCCCGGGCTCTGGTCCTGGACCGCGAGGCCACCGACATCGCCGCGGCCAATGGGCGTCCGGTCCTGGTGGAGGATGTCGATCAGGGCATGGACGCCGAGACCCTGTTCCACCTGATCAACATGGCCGGCCACGATGGCGGCAGCCTGCTGCTCACCGCGCGCCTGGCCCCCGCCGCCTGGCCTGCCCAGCTCCCCGACCTACGCTCGCGTCTGAACGCCCTGCCTGTCGCCCTCATCGAGGAGCCGGACGACCAGGTTCTGGAAGGTGTATTGAGAAAATTCTTCCGAGAGCGGAGCATTCGGCCGCCCAAGGAGGTTTTCCCTTATCTGCTGCGGCGGATGGAAAGGTCGATCCCCGCGGCCCGCGAGATCGTCAGGAAGCTGGATGAGGCGGCCGACGAGGAACAGCGGCCCATATCGCGCGCGCTCGCGCGACAGATCCTTGAAGAGGATACGGACAATCTTGACCTTTTCGATGGATAACTTGAAGCCTCAAGTCGGTTGGGTCAGAAGAGGCTCGATCTCCAGCCTCGGGAATGTCCACCGATGACCTATGCCGCGCCCCTGCGATCCGACGGTGTCGAAATCGGGCGCGAACCGCTCAGCCTGGACGCCGAATTGCTGAAATCCCAAAGCCGGTTCTTCAACCGCGAGCTGTCCTGGCTGGCCTTCAACAAGCGCGTGCTGGGCGAGAGCCAGAACACACGGCACCCCCTGCTGGAACGCCTGCGCTTCCTGTCGATCTCGGCCAACAACCTCGACGAGTTCTACATGGTCCGCGTGGCCGGCCTGAAGGCCCAGGTCCGCGAAGGCGTGCGGGTTGTCAGCCAGGACGGCCTGACCCCCGCCGAGCAGCTTGAACGGGTCAATTCCGAAGCCGCCGACCTGATGAGCGGCCAGCAGACCCGCTGGCGCGAACTTTGCGTCGAGCTGGCCGGCGAGGGCCTGCACGTCGTGGGTCCGCAGGATGTGACCGCCGCCGAGAAGGAAGCCCTCAAGGACACGTTCGCCAGCCGCCTGTTCCCCGTCTTGACCCCGCTGGCCATCGACCCCGCGCACCCCTTCCCCTTCATCCCGAACCTGGCCTTCTCCCTGGCCCTGAAGCTGCGGCGCCAGTCGGACGGACGGCGGCTCTACGCCCTGGTGCCGATCCCGGCCCAGGTGGCGCGGTTCTGGCCCCTGCCGGCGGTTCCATCGCGCCGACGCAAGCCCGAGCGGCGGTTCATCTCGCTGGAGAACATGGTCTCCCTATTCCTCGACCATCTGTTCCCCGACTGCGAGATCGAGGCCCAGGGTGTCTTCCGGCTGATCCGCGACAGCGACATCGAGATCGAGGAAGAGGCCGAGGACTTGATGCGGGAGTTCGAGGCGCGCCTGAAGCAGCGCCGCCTGGGCTCGGTCGTCCGGGTCGAGATCGAGCAGGCCATGCCCAAAGAGCTGCGAGCCTTCATCGTCAGCAACCTGCACGCCCGCGAAGACGACATCCTGATGGTCGACGGCCTGCTGGGGCTCGACGAACTTTCCCAGCTGATCCCGCCGGACCGCCCGGACCTGAAGTTCAAGGCCTTCGAGCCCCGCTTCCCAGAGCGGATCCGTGACCATGCCGGGGACTGCTTCGCCGCCATTCGCGAGAAGGACATCCTGGTCCACCATCCTTTCGAGAGCTTCGATGTGGTGGTGCAGTTCCTGCGCCAGGCCGCCCGCGACCCCAATGTCCTGGCGATCAAGCAGACCCTCTATCGGACCTCGTCCGACAGCCCAATCGTGGCCGCCCTGATCGAGGCCGCCGAGAACGGCAAGAACGTCACCGCCCTGGTGGAGATCAAGGCCCGTTTCGACGAAGAGGCGAACCTGAAGTGGGCGCGCGATCTCGAACGCGCCGGGGTCCACGTCGTCTTCGGCTTCGTCGAGTACAAGACCCACGCCAAGCTCTCGATCGTCGTCCGCAAGGAAGGCGACACCCTGCGCACCTACTGCCACTTCGGCACTGGCAACTACCACCCGATCACGGCGCGCATCTATACCGACCTGTCGCTGTTCACCACCGACCCGGCGCTGGCCCGCGATAGCGCCCGGCTGTTCAACTACATCACCGGCTACGCCACGCCTGACCGGCTTGAGAAGCTCTCCTTCTCGCCGATCACCATGAAGACCGACCTGCTGACCCTGATCGGCCGGGAGGTTGAGAACGCCCGGGCCGGCAAGCCCTCCGGCATCTGGTGCAAGCTCAACTCCATCGTCGATCCCGTGCTGATCGACGCGCTCTACGAGGCCAGCCAGGCCGGAGTCGCCATCGAGCTGGTGATTCGCGGCATCTGCTGCCTGCGTCCCGGCGTGCCGGGCCTGTCGGAGAATATCCGCGTCAAGTCCATCGTCGGCCGCTTCTTGGAGCACTCCCGCATCGTGGCCTTCGCCAACGGCGCGGCCATGCCCTCGGCGGAGACCCGGGTGTTCATTTCCTCGGCCGACTGGATGCCGCGCAACCTGGACCGCCGGGTGGAGTGCCTGACGCCGGTGGAGAATCCCACGGTGCACCAGCAGGTCCTCCAGCAGATCATGGTCGCCAACCTGAAAGACGAGGCGCAGAGCTGGACGCTGGACGCCGAGGGCCGCTATACCCGCGATCCTTCGTGGGACCACCCGGGCGCCTTCTCCGCGCACGAGTATTTCATGACCAATCCCAGCCTGTCTGGCCGGGGACAGAAGGTTAAGGACATGCCGCGCGCGATCGATCATGTGGCCACGCACGGATAGTTCACCCGGTCGCCAGGCCGCCGTCATCGACCTGGGCTCCAACTCCGTACGTCTCGTCATCTACCGGCTGGAAGGCCGGGCGATCTGGACCATCTTCAACGAAAAGGCCCTAGCTGGCCTTGGCCGCGACCTGCCGACCACGGGCCGGCTATCGCCAGACGGCATAGAGACCGCCATCGCCGCCATGCGCCGCTTCCGCGCGGTGCTGGACGGGCTGCACGCCTCGGAAATCATGGTGGTGGCCACGGCCGCCGCCCGCGACGCCGTCGACGGCCGGGACTTCCTGGCTCGGGTTCAGGAAGAGACGGGCCTGCAGGTCCGCATCCTGACCGGCGAACAGGAGGCGCGTTACGCCGCCCTTGGCGTGATCGCCGGCCAGCCCGACGCCAAGGGCGTGGTGGGCGACCTGGGTGGGTCCAGCCTGGAACTGATCCGCCTGCAGGACGGACGGTCCGGCGACGGCGTCACCCTGCCCCTGGGACCCTTCTCCCTCGGCGCCCCACGGCCGTTGGACGTCGACAAGACCCGCAAGCGGATCGACGCGGCCCTGGCCCCCATGGGGGAGCGCTTCGCCACGTCGCAGTTCCAGGCCGTGGGCGGCGCCTGGCGCAACCTCGCCCTGCTGCACATGATCATGGCCGACTACCCCCTGCGCGTCGCCCATCAGTATGAGATGACACGCGCGGACGCCCAGGACGTGGCCCGCTTCGTCAGCCGACAGTCCCGCGGTTCGCTCGAACGTATCCAGGGCCTGTCGAAGAAGCGTTTCGACACCCTGCCCTATTCGGCCCTGGTCCTGGACGCCCTGATCGAACGGCTTGGGGTCGAGAAGGTCGTGATCTCAGCCTATGGCCTGCGCGAGGGCCTGCTGCTGGAGGCCATGTCACCGGAGGAGCGCGCCCGCGACCCGCTGATCGAAGGCTGTGAGGCCCTGACCGCTGTGCGTGGCCTTTCGCAGGACCTGGGCCTCGCCCTGGAGACCTGGTTGACCCGGGCCTTCGCCACCCTGCCGCCGGTGTTCGGCGAGCGCGACGCTGTCCTCACCGCGGCCGCCTGCCGACTGGCCGACCTCGGCGCCCGCCTGCACCCCGATCACCGGGCAGATCTGGCCTTCGACCAGGTCCTGCGGGCTCCCATCGCCGGCATGACCCACGCCGAGCGCGCCTTCCTCGCCTGCGTCGCCTTCGCGCGCCACTCCAGCGCGCCTGTCACGCCCGAGCCCGAGACCGTGGCCAAGGTGCTCTCGCCCGAGCGCCGCCAGAGGGCCCGCGCCCTGGGGGCCGCCGTCCGCCTGGGCTGCGACCTCTCCGGCCGCAACGCCACCCTGCTGCCCCACGCCAGCCTGGTGATCAGCGGCGGCCGCCTCACCCTGGGCGCCGAGCCGGACTGGTGCGACATGCTGCTGGGCGAACAGACCGCCAAGCGCGCCGCCACCCTGGCCCAGGCGCTGAAACTCAAACTCGAAATGGCCTGACCGATGCAGCTGCTGCTCTCCGCCACCGCCTATGAGCGCGTAAAGGCCCGAATCGCCCCCTTCGTCGGCGAGCTGGACATCGTCACCGTGACCGGGCCCGACAGCTTCCAGCGCAACGGCCAGGATATCAGCGTTGAAGAGGTCGATCCCGAGATCGTCTGGACCACCCTGGACGCCTATGGCGGCGGCCTGCTGCCCACTCTCATGGGCCGCATTCTCAAGGGCTCGAAGACCCAATGGATGCAGACCTTCAACGCCGGCATCGACGCGCCCATCTTCAAGTCGGTGATGGCCAAGGGCGTGCGGCTGTCCAAGAGCAACGCCCAGGCCGTGGCCATCGCGGAATACGTGCTCGCCCATGCCCTCGCCCTCATCGCCCCGATCGCCGCTCAGCGCGACCTGCAGGCGAGAAAGGAATGGAAGTCGACGCCCTATCGGGAGATCAGCCAGACCCGCTGGACCCTCGTGGGCGCGGGCGCAATCGGCACGGAGATCGCCCGGCGCGCCAAGGCCTTCGGCGTCCACCTGACAGTCGTGCGCCATAGCGACAAGCCGGCCGAAATGGCCGACGCCACCATCAACATGGCCGGCTTGCCCCAGGCGTTGCCGCAGAGTGACGTGGTGGTCCTGGCCTGCGCCCTGAACGACGACACCCGCGACATGGCTGACGACGCCTTCTTCGAGGCCATGAAGCCTGGAGCCATCCTGATCAATATCGGCCGCGGCGGCCTGGTGGACGAGGACGCCCTCAAGCGCGGCCTCGAGGCCGGCAAGCCTGGCTATGCGGTGCTGGACGTCTTCCAGGTGGAGCCCCTGCCCGCCGACAGCTGGATGTGGGACCACCCCAATGTCCGGATCAGCGCCCACACCTCCAATTCCGGCCACGGCACGGCGGCGCGGGGGGACCAACTGTTCGTCGACAATCTACAACGCTTCCTGGCCGGCGACCCGCTGATCAACGAAGCCTCGCCCAGCGAGGTGGGACTCTAGAGGTAGGCCAGCAGCCGCGCGACCATCTCCGGTTGGCGGCGCACCCCGGCCTTGGCCATCACGCTCTTGACCTGGTTGCGGACCGTGGCGACCGCAGCGCCCCGCGCGGTGGCGATATCCCGCAGATTGGCGCATCAGTGGCCTTGTTTGAACAGTCCCGCGCGAGACGCGTGCGTATGGAAGTCGTGGCGAGTCGCGGCGACGCCAAGGCGTGGTCTTTAACCGCCCAGACGATCAAGAACCGCTTCTTTCAATGGGCCTTCGACCGCGGCATAGCCCGCGAGGTTCATCTGGTGGAGGGCGGCGGCGAGCGCTTGCGGCGGTCGGTCGAGCGCCTGCGCCGCGCCTATCTGCGCCACGACCGGCCGGTCGGCCCGTTGGCCCGTGTCGAGGCCGAGGCCTGGAGCGGGCCGCCTTCACCGCCCTCGCCGGCCCCCATCGCGGCGACCTGGTTCCGGCCCTCCAAGGGAGAGGACCGCGGCTTCGTCTTCTATGTGCATGGCGGATCCTTCGTCTGCGAGAAGAGCCCCCGGGTCACCCGCATGATCGCCAAGCTGGCCGCCGCGGCCGGCGCCAGGGTGTTCTCCCCCGACTACCGACTGGCGCCCGAGCATCCTTGCCCCGCCGGCATCGAGGACGTCGTGGCCGCCTGGGACTGGCTGGCCCTCACCTATCCTGATGAACCGCTGATCGCGGTGGCGCAGTCCTCCGGCGCGGCGATCCTGCTGGCGGCCCTGTGCCAGGTGCGCGACCAGGGCGGTCGTCTGCCGGAAGGGGTGCTGCTGTTCTCGCCCTGGGTGGACCTGTCGCTGCAGAGCTGGTCGGTGACGGCGGCCTCGCTGGCGGGGTCCACGCCCTACAGCATGGCCTCGCTTGGCGTGATGAGTCGCCTTTACCTGCAGGGGCGACCCGCCACCCATCCGGTGGCCTCGCCCATCTTCGGCGACCTCTCGGGCCTGCCTCCAATCCTGGTGCACGCCAGCCAGACCGACATCGTCTTTGATGACGCCAAACGCCTGGCCGACGCCGTCGAGGCCACGGGCGGCGAACTGACCCTGCGGGTGTGGCGCGGCCAGACCCACGTGTGGGAACGCACGGAGAGCGCAGAGGCCCGGCAGTCCCTGGAACTGGCGGCCGCCTTCATCGAGGCCCACGTGAGCGCCGCGGCATAGTCCATAGCAAGAGGGCGACACGTCGGTCGCCCGACATGCCGCCCTCTCATCCAGATCCCTTGCGGGAGCTGCGCTTCCAAGGTCAGTCGCCGCGTCGGTTTGCAGGTCGCCCTGCGCCGCTTCGCCTTCGACCGGTGTCGCCCGGGCTGGTTGCTGACAGGTCGCCCCGTCAGCCCCTTGCCTGGAACCTCCTGCCCGCCTGGTGACCCGGTTTCTCAGGTCCCCCGCGCCGCAGTCCCTCTCGGCCTCATGAGGGTCCGCCCATCGCGCCAAACCCGCAAGCGCGTTTTGGCCGCCACCGGTGGGTCAGCGGTGCACAAACGGTGCGTGACGGGTGGACGGCGGCTCGCAACCCGCGTCGCCCTAAGGGCGCGCGAACTATCCACCGCTTTGTGAGGGCGTCAGACCTCGACGACCTGCTTGCCGACCGGGGCCAGTGAGATCAGGGCCAGTTTCACGTGCTGCAGGGCGAAGGGGATGCCGATGATGGTGACCGCCAGGCCAAAGGCCATGACCAGGTGGCTGAGCGCCAGATACCAGCCCCCCAGGATGAACCAGACCACGTTCATCACGAAGCCCAGCGGACCAGTGCCCAGATCCTCGCGGCCGGTGTGCAGGTCGCGTGACACCACCTGGCGCCCGAAGGGCCAGGCGCTGAATCCGGCGAGGCGGAAGGCTGCGAACGCCCAGGGCAGGCCGACGATGGTGATGGCCAGCAACACCCCCGACAGCAGCCACAACAGGCCCGCGACGAACCCGCCCAGCACGAACCAGAGGATGTTGAGGAGCAGGCGCAACATCACTCTGCCGCGTTCGCCTTAGGCGCGCGTCGCACCTCGACCACCCGCACCCGCGTGCCGTCCAGCACCAGGGCAAGTTCGCCGCGCTTCAGCTTCAGGGCGTCCTCGCCGAAGGCCTCGCGGCGCCAGCCCACCAAGGCCGGGGTCTTGGCGTTGTCGTCATTGGCGATCTGCTCTAGGTCCGAGACCGTGGCGATCAGCTTGGACGCCACGCCGGAATCCTCGGCTCGCGCCTTGAGCAGCACCTTCAGCAGCTCCACCACCGCGCCGGCGGCCGGCGAGGCGGCGATCTTGCTGCGCTCGATGACCGGCGCGTAGGCGTCGGGGTCCTTGAGGGCTTCCTTGATGGCGTCCAGCAGGTCAGGTCCGAACCGCGAGCCCGAGAACCCCTTCGGAACCGACCGCAGGCGATCGACCGCGGCGGCGTCGGTGGGCGCCTGGGTCGCCAACTCGTCGATGGCCTCGTCCTTCAGTATGCGGCCGCGCGGCTGGTCACGCTGCTGGGCGGTGCGTTCGCGCCAGGCGGCGACGGCCTTGTAGACCGCGAGATATTTCGACGTATGCCGGCGCGGCTTGAGCCGCTTCCAGGCGTTCTCCGGCTCCACGTCGTAGACGGCAGGATCGCAGAGGTTCTGCATCTCGTCGTGCACCCAGCCCAATCGGCCTTCTTTTTCCAGCCGCGCCTTCAGCATCGGATAGAGGGCCGCCAGGTGGGTCACGTCGGCCAGCGCATAGGTCAGTTGGGCCTCGGAAAGCGGCCGCCGGGCCCAGTCCGTGAAGCGGCTGGACTTGTCCAACTCGATCTTCAGCATCTGGCGCACAAGGGCGTCATAGGCGATCTGCTCGCCATAGCCGGCCGCCATCCCCGCCACTTGGGTGTCGAAGAGAGGCTTCGGCATCGCTTTGAGATTATTGAAGATTTCAACATCCTGACGGGCAGCGTGGAACACCTTCTCGATGCTCTCGTCGCGCAGGATCTCCAGGAACGGCTCGAGGTCGAGACCCTCGGCCAGGGGATCGATAACGCACTCGGCGTTGGGGGCGGCGGCCTGGATCAGACAGAGCTTGGGCCAGTAGGTCGTCTCGCGCATGAACTCGGTGTCCACGGCGACGAAAGGCTGGCCTTTGATTTTGTCACAGTACGCCGCCAGTTCGGCGGTGGTTGTAATCGGCGTCATCAATTAGCTATAGCCCCGCGCACGCCCGAGTCTGCAACCCCGGCGGCGAATTTCTTGAGGCCTATTTCTCCATGACCGACCGTCCGAACGGCCTCACCTATGCTCAAGCCGGCGTCGACATCGACGCGGGCAACGCCCTGATCGAGCGTATCAAGCCCCTGGCCAAGGCCACCCGACGCCCCGGCGCGGACGCGGCGCTCGGCGGTTTCGGCGCGCTCTTCGACCTGAAGGCGGCCGGCTATGCCGATCCCCTGCTGGTTTCCACCACAGATGGCGTCGGCACCAAGCTCAAGGTGGCCATCGACACCGGCATGCACGACACCGTCGGCATCGACCTGGTGGCCATGTGCGTCAACGACCTGCTGGCCCAGGGCGCCGAGCCCCTGCTGTTCCTGGACTATTTCGCCACCGGCAAGCTCAACGTCGAGGAAGCGACCCGCGTCGTCAGCGGCATCGCCGAGGGCTGCCGCCAGGCCGGCGCGGCCCTGGTGGGCGGCGAGACCGCCGAAATGCCGGGCATGTACCGCGAGGGCGACTATGACCTGGCCGGCTTCTCCGTCGGCGCCGTTGAGCGTGGCTCGGTGCTGCCGCGCATGGACGACCAGAAAGCCGGCGACCTGATCATCGGCCTCGGGTCCAGTGGTCCGCACTCCAACGGCTATTCTCTGGTCCGCCGCATCGTCGAGCGCTCGGGCCTGGCCTGGGCCGACCCGGCCCCCTTCGCCGAGGGTCAGACCTTGGCTCAGGCGCTGATGGCCCCGACCCGCATCTACATCAAGAGCGTCCTGCCGCAGATCAAGGCCGGCCTCGTCAAGGGCTGCGCCCACATCACCGGCGGAGGCCTGATCGAGAACCCGCCTCGCGCCATCGCCGAGGGCCTGACGGCCAATTTCGACTGGAACGCCTGGCCCCTGCCCCCGGTCTTCGCCTGGATGCAGCAGGTGGGTGGCGTGTCCGACCACGAACTGCGCCGCACCTTCAACTGCGGCGTGGGCCTGATCCTGATCGTGGCGCCCGGCGACGCGCCTGCGGTGCTGGAGGCTCTCCTGGCCGCGGGCGAAGACGCCTTCGTCTGCGGCGAGCTTGCCGCAGGCTAGCGCCCATCTTCGGCCACACAACCGCCGAGTTAAGGCCAAGCTACCGAAAATAAAGAGAGTTTTTTCGGAACAGCCCCTCGCCTCGCGCCTTTTCCACCTGGAATTGAGGATGCGATGACCCGGGAGCAACAGATCGAGCAGGAGGCGCGCGACCTCTGGAAGGCCATGAAGGAAGGGTCCCCGCCCTGTGGCCTGCACGGATCAGACTTGATCGACGCCCTGGTGAGGGGATCGGAGGCGCCCCCCTACGAACGCCTCCACTCGCCCTTCCTCCGCGACAGCCAGATCCGCCGCCCGCGCTAGAGACCTCGGAAGTTGGGCGTCCGCTTCTGGTTGAAGGACGCCACGCCCTCCCGGCGATCCTGCGTGGTGAACAGCTGGTTGTAAGCGTCGAGCTCAAGAGCCATCGCCTCATCCAGCGGCAGCACCGCCCCTCCCCGCACCACCCGCTTCAGCGCCCGCACCGATAGCGGCGCCTTGGACGCGATCAGGGCCGCGCGCTCGAGAACCCTCGGCAGAAGATCCTCCGCCCCGCACACTCGATTGACGATCCCGATCGCCAGGGCCTCGGCCGCATCGATGGGCGCGCCCGACATCAACAGCTCCGACGCCCGCCTCTCCCCCACCGCCCGGGTCAGCAACTGGGTGCCGCCCAGCCCGGGAATGATCCCAAGCCCCGCCTCCGGCAAACCGATCCGCGCGGTCTCCGAAGCCCATGCGAAATCGCAGGCCAGGGCCATCTCCGCCCCGCCGCCCATGGCCGCGCCGTTCACCGCCGCGATCACCGGGAAGGGACAGGCCAGCTGGGCGCGGATCATGTCCTCGAACAGTCGATGCTGCTCGGACCAGGCCGCGTCGGACATGCCGTCGCGTTCCTTCAGGTCGGCGCCGGCGCAGAAGAACCGCCCCGCCCCGGTTAGGACCACGGCGCGCACCTGTTCGTCGTCCGCGATCCGCATCCACAGGGCCAGCAGTTCGCGGCCCATGGCGGTGTTCAGGGAGTTGGCGGCCTCAGGTCGCGACAGGGTGACGACCAGCAGGCCGGGGCCCGTCTCCTCGACGGCGATGGTCTGGTTCATTTGCTCTCCGGTCCGGCGATGATCTTGGCGTCGTGCAGCCTGGCGATCTCGACCCCGGACATGTCCAGGAGCTCCGCCAGCACCTCGTCGGTATGCTGGCCCAGCTTCGGCGCAGGACGCACGTCGCCGCGGTCGTCCTGGGGAATGGTGGCCATGGCGCCCGGCGCCGGATAGTTCAGCCCGCTCGGGTGGCGCACATCCTGGAACACCGGGTTGGCCTTGAAGAGGCGCGGGTCTTCCAGCGCCGCCTCCAGGGTCTGGTAGGCGCCCCAGGTCACCCCGCCTAGGTCGAAGGCCGGGGTCAGCTCGGCGGCGGTCCTGGCCGCGAACGCCCGCTCGAACAGCGGATAGAGCCGCGCGCGGTGGGTGAACCTCAAGCCCTCGTCAGTGGCGAAGGAGACACCCAGCTCGGCCTCGACGGCGGCGGCCTCGGCGACGATCCCCAGCGTCTCCAGGGCCTTACTCCACTGCTTGGGCGTGATCGCCAGCAGCATCAGTTTCTGGCCGTCCTTGGTGGTGAAGTCGCGACCGAAGGCGCCGTAGATGTCGTTGCCCATGCGCGGCCGCTGGTGGCCCGCCAGCAGGGTCTCGGCGGTGAAGCCCAGATTGGCCATGGTCGCCGCCCCGATGTCCGACAGCGGCGCGCGGATCTCCCGCCCGCCCTGGCCGCGCATCCGCGCCAGCAAGGCTGAGACCAGGGCGAAGGCGCAATAGGCTCCGGTCAGCAAGTCCCAGGCCGCCAGAACATGGTTCACGGGCCGATCGTCGCCCACCGGCCCGGTCATCAATGGCAGGCCGAGCGCCGAGTTGATCGTGTAGTCCATGCCCTGGGAGCCGTCGGCCCAGCCCATCACCCGAACGCAGATCAGATCGGCCCGGATGGCGCTGAGCTTTTCGTAAGAAAGGAAGCCGTCCACCGGGAAGTTGGTGACGAACAGCCCGCCGTCCTCGCCCGGCGCGGCGGCCAGCCGCTGGGCCAGCTCCCGGCCCTCGGGGCGGGCCAGATCGAGGGCCACCGACATCTTGCCCTTGTTCAGCCCCTCCCAATAGAGGCTGTCGCCCCCCTCGGAGAGCGGCCATCGCCGGAAGTCAGGCCCGCCGCCGATATTGTCGAAGCGGATCACCTGGGCGCCCATCTGCGCCAGGTACAGCCCACAGGTCGGCCCCGCCACGAAGGCCGAGCCCTCGACGACGCGAAGGCCTTTCAGCAGGTCATACATTCAGTGCTCCTGGCCGGAGGCCGAAGGGATATTGAACCACGAACCTCACGAACCCACACGAACGGGCGGAGCTGGCCGAGCCTTCCCGGAAAGCGTTTGTGTGGGTTCGTGAGGTTCGTGGTTCAATATCTTGATAGCTCCGCGGTCCGATCGTCTAAGGCCTTCGCCGGGTCAGAAACTCTTTGGCATGCCGAGCACGTGGGTGCCCACGTGACTCAGGATCAGGTTCGTGGAGATCGGCGCCACCTGGTAGAGCCGCGTCTCGCGGAACTTGCGCTCGATGTCGTACTCCTCGGCGAAACCAAAGCCGCCATGGGTCTGCAGGCAGGTGTCGGCGGCGAACCAGGACGCCTCGGACGCCACCATCTTCGCCATATTGGCCTCGGTCCCGCAGGGCTCGCCGGCGTCGAACATCGTCGCGGCCTTGTCCACCATCAGCGAGGCCGCGGTCATCTGGACATGGGCCCGGGCGATGGGGAACTGCACCCCCTGGTTCTGGCCGATGGGCCGGCCGAACACCTCCCGCCCGGTGGCGTAGGCGCTGGCCCGGTCGATGAAGAACTTGGCGTCGCCGATGCACTCGGCCGCGATCAGGATCCGCTCGGCGTTCATGCCGTCCAGGATGTAGCCGAACCCCTTGCCCTCCTCGCCGATCAGATTGGCGGCAGGAACTTGCAGATTGTCGAAGAACAGCTCGGTGGTGGCGTGGTTCAGCATGGTGCGGACCGGATTGATAGTCAGGCCGCGGCCGACCGCGTCGCGCATGTCCACCAGCAGCACGCTCATCCCCGCCGTGGGCTTGGCGGCGTCTTCCCGCGCGGTGGTCCGGCACAGCAGGATCATCAGGTCGGAATGTTCGGCCCGGCTGATCCACAGCTTCTGGCCCGTGACGAAATAGCTGTCCCCCTCGCGTCGCGCGAAGGTGGAGATGCGGGTGGTGTCGGTGCCCGCGGTGGGCTCCGTCACCCCGAAGGCCTGCAGGCGCAGCTCGCCGCTGGCGATCTTCGGCAGATAGGCCTGCTTCTGCGCCTCGCTCCCGTGCCGCAGCAAGGCGCCCATGGTGTACATCTGGGCGTGACAGGCGCCCCCGTTGCAGCCCGACCGGTGGATCTCCTCCAGCACCGCCGTGGCCGCCGCCAGGCCCAGGCCAGACCCGCCATAGGCCTCGGGGATCAGCACCGACAGGAAGCCGGCCTCCGTCAGGGCCGTCACGAACTCGGTGGGATAGATGCGGTCGCGGTCCAGCGCCCGCCAATAGGCTCCCGGGAACTGGGCGCAGAGGCGGCGCACCGCATCGCGGATCTCGGGGAAGGTCTCACCCGCTGCTGCGCCCACGAAAAAGCCCTCCCTGCGACCAGCCTTGGCTAGCGCATGGAGGGCTCCTTGGAAACGGTGACGCGGCGTCCGCTAGCGGACCACGGGCCGCTTAGCCAACGATGTCTTCGTCCTTGAAGAACTGGGCGATCTCGATCTTGGCGTTGTCGACGGAGTCCGAACCGTGCACCGAGTTCTCGCCGACGTTCAGGGCGAACAGCTTGCGGATGGTGCCCTCGGCGGCTTGTTCGGGGTTGGTGGCGCCCATGACTTCGCGATAGCGGGCCATGGCGTTGTCGCCTTCCAGGACCTGCACGACCACGGGGGCCGAGGTCATGGTCTCGACGAGTTCGCCGTAGAAGGGACGCTCGGCGTGCACTTCGTAGAACTTCTTGGCTTGGGCTTCAGTCATCTGGATCCGGCGCTGGGCGACGATGCGCAGGCCCGCGTCTTCGATCACCGCGTTGATCTTGCCGGTCAGGTTCCGCTTGGTGGCGTCCGGCTTGATGATCGAGAAGGTGCGTTCAGTCATGGTCTTTGGCTTGTTCTTTGTATTCGGGGCGCGGCCGTCCGCGCCGAAGGGTGCGGGCTTATAGCCGCCGGAGGTGACAGCGCCAAGGCAGGTTACGCGCGACTGCGGCGCCGACCTCTGTTATGGAGCCCGCGTCATCGAGAGACGGTTGATCAGCTCCTAGTCAACGCCGCGAGCGACGACATCTGCGGCGGCCGCACGGCGACGCTTTTCTCTCCTCCTGCTTTGTAAGTTCGACTCCCATGCTTCAGATCCACGAACTCGTCTTTGACTCCTGGGGCCGTCGCTTCTTCGACGACGCCACCATCAGCCTGCCCGTGGGCTCAAAGGTCGGCCTGGTGGGCCGCAACGGCGTGGGCAAGTCGACCCTGTTCAAGCTGATCCTAGGTCAGCTTCACCAGGGTTCGGGCGAGATCGGCTATCCGAAGGCCGCCCGCATCGCCTCGGTGGACCAGGAGCACCCGGCCACCCCGGTGACCCTGATGGACACCGTGCTGGCCGCCGACGTCGAACGCGAGACACTGACCGCGTCGCTGGACACCGCCGAGCCCGAGCATCTGGGCGAGATCTATGCCCGGCTCAGCGAGATCGGGGCCGACCGCGCCCCCAGCCGGGCGGCGGAAATCCTGTCCGGCCTGGGCTTCTCGCACGCCGACCTGGCCCGCCCGATGGCGGAGTTCTCCGGCGGCTGGCGGATGCGCGTGGCCCTGGCCGCGGCCCTGTTCGCCGAACCCGACCTGCTGCTGCTGGACGAACCCACCAACTATCTCGACCTGGAAGGCGCGCTCTGGCTTGAGGCGCGGCTGAAGAAGTACCCCAACAGCGCCATCATCATCAGCCACGACCGCGAGATCCTGAACAATTCGGTGGACCACATCCTCCACCTGCACTCGGGTAAGCTCGACCTCTATCCCGGCAACTACGACAACTTCGAAACCCAACGCGCCGAGCGCGCCCGCCTGCTGGAATCCAACAAGTCCAAGATCGACGCTCAGCGCGCCCACCTGCAGGCCTTCGTCGACCGCTTCCGGGCCACCGCATCCAAGGCCACCCAGGCCCAGTCGCGCCTGAAGCAACTGGCCAAGCTGCCGCCGGTCTCCGTCGTCGCGGCCGAGCGCACCGCCCCCTTCATCCTGCCCTCGCCTGAGCGCCCCGTGCCGCCGCCCCTGATCCGCCTGGAAGGCGCCTCGGCGGGCTATGACGGCTCGCCGATCCTGCGCAACATGGACTTGCGGCTGGACCTGGACGACCGCATCGGCCTGCTGGGCGTCAACGGCGCCGGCAAGTCCACCTTCGCCAAGCTGATCGCCGGCGCTCTGCAGGTCATGCACGGCGACCTGCGCCGCGACCGTCGCCTGAAGGTGGGCTGGTTCCACCAGCATCAGATCGAGGCGCTCGACCCCTCCGACACCCCGCTGGAGATCATCCGCCGGGCCATGCCCGAGGCCAGCGACGCGGCGCGCCGCTCGCGCCTGGCCCAGTTCGGCATGGGCGTGCAGAAGGTCGAGACCACGGTCGCCAACCTGTCGGGCGGCGAACGGGCCCGCCTGCTGTTGAACATGGTGGCCATGGAGGCTCCTCACCTCCTGATCCTCGATGAGCCCACCAACCACCTGGACATCGACAGCCGCCGCGCCCTGCTGGACGCGCTGAACGAATATGCCGGGGCGGTCATCCTGATCACCCACGACCGCTCGCTGATGGAGCTGGTGGCCGACCGTCTGTGGCTGGCCGCCGACGGCACCATCGCGCCCTTCAACGGCGACATGGACGACTACGCGAAGCTGGTGATCGACCGCGCCCGCCAGGCCGCCAAAGGTCCGTCGCAGGTTCCGCAGGCCGCAGCGCCCCCGGCGGCCAAGGCCGCCCCCAAGGCCAAGGTCCCCACCGGCACTGCACGCCGCCGCGCCGAGCAGGCCGAAGCCGCGCTGGGCCGCGCCACCGCGGCCGTCGCCGACCTCGACAAGGCTCTCACCGATCCCACGGTCTTCACCAAGGATCCCGGCAAGGCCGCCCGCCTGGGCGCCGACCGCGCCAAGGCCCAGGCCGCCCTCGACGCGGCCGAGCAGGAGTGGATGGCGGCCGTGGAAGCCTACGAGGCGTTGAAGGCCGACGCCTGAGGCCGCTCGCGAGTTCGCCAACCGGACGGGAGCCCGAGCGTCAACGGAAACTGCGCGGTTAGGGTTTACATCCGCTCACCTTCTTTATTGTCCCTCTCGCAAGGGGGCCTGCCCATAACTGGCTGATAGTTTGAAGCTATTAGCACCAGAGGCGGGGCATGCGGCTCGTTACAATTGGCAGTCTTGGCGCCTCGGTCGCCCTTGGCCTCGGCGCCATCATCGTGGCCCGCGTCGCCTTGCCGGACACCGGAAAGGTGCAGGCGGCGCAGGTTGTCATCTCCCCCATGGCCAACGCGGTTTCGGTGGTCGTGGCGTCCCGCGACATCGCCTATGGCGAACGCCTGGAGGCCGGTCACCTGAAGCTGATCCGCATCCCCAAGGACGGCGCCCCGGTTAACGCCTTCGGGTCCGTGGCCCAGGTCCTGGCGCAGGATCACGGCGGCGCCCCGGTCGCCCTGACCCTGATCGCGGCCCGCGAGCCCCTGCTGCCGGCCAAGCTCTCCGGACCCGGGGCCCGCCCCTCAGTGGCGGCCGAGCTGGAACCCGGCATGCGCGCCTACGCCATCGGCGTGAACGACATCTCCGGCGTCGGCGGCCACGCCCTGCCGGGCGACCGCGTGGACGTGGTGATGATGCGCAACCTGACCCCCAACGGCCCGAACAAGGTTCTGACCTCCCAGCTGGTGGTCCAGAACGTCCGCGTCCTCGGGGTTGATCTCAACGCCGACCCCACCTCCACAAAGGCCGAGAAGCCCTCGACCACGACCCTGGAGGTCAGCGTCAAGGACGCCCAGAAGCTCGCCATGGCCGCGGAACTGGGCTCCCTTTCGCTCGCGCTACGCCCGCTCGGCGCCTCGGATGTCGAACCGGTGGCCGAGCTCTCGGCGCCGCCGCCCCGCGCCCGGGGCCCTGCCCTCCGGGCCTCGGCGTCCGGCGCCGCCTCGGGCGGCCGCATCACCATCGTCGAAGGCGAGAATTCCGCCCCGGCCGCCAGCCCCAAGCCCGCGGCCTAAGGACACCACAGCCATGCTCCGCTCCCCCCTCATCGGCGCGCTCGCCGGCGCCCTGGTTCTCGGCGCCGCCTTGCCCGTCGCGGCCGAACAGTTCTCCAGCGAGGCCGCCCGGTCTCGCGTCATCAGCGTGCCGCGCAACAAGTCGGCATCCTTCCGGCTGGACAGCCCCGCCAGCAAGATCGTGGTGGCCCAGCCCGAGACCGCCCAGATCGTCGCCACCACCGACCGCAGCTTCTATGTGCGCGGCAAGGCCCTGGGCTCCACCAACCTGCTGATCTACGGCGCGGGCGGCGCCCTGCAGGAGGTGGTGGACGTCCGGGTCGGCTACGACGCCGAAGCCTTGCAGGAGGACCTAACTGCCGCCCTCCCCGGCGAGATGATCCAGGTCCGCAATCTCGGCGAAGGCCTGCTGCTGGCTGGCGACGTCTCCACCACCGCCGCGGCCGCCAAGGCCAAGAGCCTGGCCGAGAAGTTCGCGCCTGGCTCGGTCACCTCGGCCCTGACCGTGCGCGCCTCGCAGCAGGTGATCCTGGAGGTCCGGGTCCTGGAGGCCAGCCGCTCCTCGCTGAAGGACATCGGCTTCAACATCAACGCCAGCAACGGCTCCACCTTCGCCCTGCAGACCGGCACGGGCCTGATCGGCAACACCGCGCCCCAGGGCGGCCTGTCACTCCGCGGCTCGATCGGCAGCGCCACCATCGACGTGGTGCTGCGCGCGCTGGAGGAGAAGGGCGTCATCCGCACCCTCGCCAAGCCGAACCTCGTGGCGCTGTCTGGCGAAAAGGCCAGCTTCCTGGCCGGCGGCGAATTCCCCTTCCCGGTCCCCAACGGCCGCGACAGCGTCACCATCGAGTTCCGCCCCTTCGGCGTGACCTTGGACTTCCAACCCACCGTGCAGGACAACGGCCTGATCCGGCTGCAGGTGGCCCCGGAGGTCAGCCAGCTCGACAGCCGCACGCCCCTAAAGCTGAACGGCATCGAGATCCCCAGCCTGGTGGTCCGCCGCGCCAACACCACCGTGGAGCTGCGCTCGGGCGAGAGCTTCGCGATCGCAGGCCTGTTCCAGCAGGACTACTCCAACGCCGTGCGACAACTGCCTGGGGTCGGCGACGTCCCGGTCCTGGGCAGCCTGTTCCGCTCCTCGCGCTGGAAGAAGGCCGAGACCGAGCTGGTCATCATCGTCACCCCACGCATGGCCGGCGAGGAGGACTATCGCGCCACCTCCACCATCATGGCCGGCAATGAGGCCACCGCCATCGACCTGATCCTCAATGGCCTGGCCCTCGACAAGCCTCTGGCCAAGGTCGAGGGCTCGGCCCGGACCGGGGCCCCCACATGAGCAACTGGAGCCTTCTGGGCCGCCGGGTCCTGGCGATCGGCGACAGCCTCGCCCCCCTGGCGCGCGGCCCCCTGTTCGGCGCGGCCATGGAGGTCGCGGGCCTCAACCGCCTCTCCGACCTGCGCCCCGGGATGACCGACCTCATCCTGATCGACGCCGACCACGCCGAGCCCGCCGCCCTGGCCGCCGCCGTGGCCACCCTGTCCCAGGTCGTCGACCTGCCGCCGACCCTCTTCCTCGGCGCACATCTGCCGGCCGGCCTGGTACGCGCCCTGATGCGCCTGCCCCACGCCGACGTGGTGGAGACCCCCTTCACCCACGAACAGTTGCAGAACGCCATCTACGCCCTGCTGGACCAGGCCGCCGCCCAGGCGCCCAGCGCCCAGGGACACCGCTCCCGGTGCTGGTCGGTGATGGGCGCAGTCGGCGGCGCCGGCGCCACCATGGCGGCCATCGAGATCGCCAGCGCGCTCGCCGCCCGGTCCTCGCGCGCCAACAGCGTCTGCCTCATTGACCTGCACTTGGCCGACGGCGCCTGCGCCCCCTATCTCGGCGCCACGCCCTCGATGGGCCTGGCCGAATTCGGCCCCGCCGCCGAGCGCATGGACGCCGCCCTGCTGGCCGCCTTCGCCACCCCGGTCGGCAAGGGCCTGGACCTGCTGGCCTGCCCCCGTGATCCGACCGCCTTCAACGCCATCTCCCGCGAAGCTGTCCTGCGCATCCTGGAAATCGCCTGCGAGGCCTACGACCACGTGGTCCTCGACATGCCCCGCCACCGCCATTCCTGGACCCTGGACGCCCTGGCCGGCTCCGACGAGGTGGTCGTGGTCTCCGAGCTGACTGTGCCGGCGCTGCTGGCCGCCCGCGCTCTGTCCGACGAGGTGGAGGCCGCCGCGGGTCTGCGCCCCCGCATCGTGCTCAACCGGCTCGCCAACCGCATGTTCGGCCCCGCCCCCTCCACCGCCGAAGCCGAGAAGGCTCTGCAGCGTAAGGCCGATGGCGCCATCGCGTCCGACTGGGACGCCGCGGCGGCCTCGGTGAACCTGGGCGGCGCCATCAGCCAGCACCGGCCCAAGTCGAAGATCGTCCGCGATATCGCGTCCCTGGTGGACCGCATGCTGGCCGACCGCGGCCGCCGCGCGCCCCAGCCGGTTCCCGCCGCCACCTCCTCGCGAGCCGCCTGATGGGACGCTTCAGCCCCGCCAAGCCCGTCGCCCTGGAAGTCATCGAGACGCAAGAGCCAGGGCCCGCGCCGGAACGCGCGCCGCCACCGCCCGCCGCCAGCGCTATGGCCGAGAGCCAGATGCTCGACATCAAGCTCAAGTTGCACGCGCAACTGATTGAAGAACTTGATCTATCCAAGCTTGAATCGGTTGGTGAGAAGGAGCTTCGCCGCCAGGTGATGGTGCTGGTGGGCGACTTCGCCCGCGCCGAGCGCCTGGTGCTCAACACCGCCGAACTCGAGGACCTGGGCTCCTCGGTCTATGACGAGATGATGGGTCTGGGCCCCCTTGAGCCCCTGCTCAAGGATGACAGCATCAATGACATCCTGATCAACGGCCCCTTCCAGGTCTATGTCGAGCGCCGCGGCGAGCTGGAGCCCACGGCCGTCCGCTTCCGCGACAACGATCACCTGCTGCGGATCGTCAACCGCATCGTCGCCGGGGTCGGCCGCCGCATCGATGAGAGCCAGCCCATGGTCGACGCCCGCCTGCCCGACGGCAGCCGGGTCAACGCCGCCATCGCCCCCATCGCCATCGATGGGGCCTGCGTCTCGATCCGCAAGTTCTCCAAGAAGCCCTACACCCTGGAAAAGCTGGTGGACGTGGGCGCCATGCCTCAGTGCGTCGCCGACTTCCTGCACGGCGCCATCAAGGCCCGCGTCTCCACCGTGATCTCCGGCGGCACCGGCTCGGGCAAGACCACCCTGCTCAACGCGCTCTCGGCCGCCATCAGCCACAAGGAGCGGCTGATCACCATCGAGGACGCCGCCGAGCTGCAGATGCAGCAGCCGCACATCGTGCGCCTGGAGACCAGGCCCCCCAATATCGAGGGCAAGGGCGAGATCCGTCAACGCGAGCTGGTGAAGAACGCCCTGCGCATGCGGCCCGACCGGGTGATCCTGGGGGAAGTCCGGGGCGAGGAAGCCTTCGACATGCTTCAGGCCATGAACACCGGCCACGAGGGCTCCATGGCCACCATCCACGCCAACACGCCCCGCGACGCCATCACCCGCCTGGAGCAGATGGTGGCCATGTCGGGGATGAAGCTGTCGCCTGAGGCGGTGCGCGGCCAGATCGCCTCGGCGGTGGGCCTGATCATCCAGATCATGCGTCTCTCGGACGGCAAGCGGAAGCTGATGAGCGTCACCGAGATCACCGGCATGGAAGGCCAGGTGGTGCAGATGCAGGAGATCTTCTTCTTCAACCGCCTGCACACCACCGCTGACGGCGTGGTGCACGGCGAGTTCCGCGCCAGCGGCCTGCGGGCCCGCTGCCTGGACGAGATGACCCGCCGCGGCATCGCCTACGACACCGCCAACTTCGACCCGTCGCGGGTGCTGGGTTGATGGGGTTCGACGCCAAGAGCGCCTATCTGGTCCTGGTCTTCGCGGCCGTCTTCGCCGCCGGCCAGGCCTGTTTCGGCCTGCTGGGAACCGCCAAGGTCAGGCGCAAGGTCAATCAGCGCCTGAAGGTCTCCGAGCGTATCGGCGGCATCCAGGAGCTGGTGGTGGAGCTGCGCAAGCAGCGCGGCCTCACCGCCGCCGGCGACCTGCGGGCCGGGGTGAAGTGGCTGGCCGAACTGATCGTCCGCTCCGGCGTGCCCTATGACCCCAGGAAGTGGCTGATGGCGGTGATAGCCGCGGCGGTCGCAGGCGCCGTCCTCCTGGCCTTCTTCACCCACAGCCTGCTGATGGCGCCGGTGGGCGCGATCGTGTTCGGCGGCGCGGGGCCCATCTTCTTCCTGAGGTTCATGGCCGGCCGCCGGTCCAAGGCCCTGGGTCACCAGCTGCCCCAGGGCCTGGAGATCATTGTCCGCAGCCTTGAGGCCGGCCATCCGGTCCCCACCGCCATCCAGCTTGTGGGCCGCGAGATGGCTGATCCCATCGGCTCGGAGTTCGGCATGGCCGCCGACGAGATCGCCTATGGCGCCACCCTCGAACAGGCCATCGGCCGGATGTCCCAGCGCTGCCAGCACCCCGATGTCGACCTGTTCGCCGCCACCGTGCGCCTGCAGGAACGGGCCGGCGGCAACCTGACCGGCCTGCTGAAGCTCAACGCCGCCACCGTGCGCGAGCGCCACCGCATGCGCCTGAAGATCAAGGCCGCTTCGGCCGAGGGGCGCATCTCGGCCCTCATCCTCACCGCCGCCCCCTTCATCGCCGGCGGCGCCATCCACCTGATGTCGCCCGACTTCTATGGCGAGGTCCTGGGAGAGCCCTTCATCCAGACCGGCCTGATCGCCATGGGCATATGGATCGCCATCGGCAACCTGATCATGCGCCGCATGGTCGACATGCGGATCTAGGCCATGGACCTGCAGACCCTCATCCTTTGGTTCGGCCTAGCCCTGGTCGGCCTCGGCGTGGCCGGCGGCGGCGTGCTGGTCATGGGCGAGCTTCGCGTGCGCGCCCTGCGCAAGGCCCGCTTCCAGGACCCCGCCGGCCCTGCGGTCGAGGCGAACCGGGGCGAGGTACGCATCCTGGGCCAGGTCACCGCCAGCGTGCGCCGCCTGGGCCAGCAGGCCGCCGTCCGCGATCCGTCCAAGGTCTCGGACGTCCGCATGCGCCTGGTCCGCGCCGGCTTCTTCGGCCGTGAAGCCGCCATCTACTATCTTGGCGCCCGCGCCGCCGCCCTGGCCGCCGCCACCCTGGGGACCATTGTCCTGCTGCCCTTCGCCCTGAAGCCGGGCCACGGCATGGCCCCGGTGCTGCTGGCCGCGATCCTGGCCCTCATCGCCCTGCTCGGCCCCGACCAGGTCCTCTCCATGCGCCAGAAGGACCGGGAGCGGGAATATGCCGACGGCTTCCCCGACCTGCTGGACCTGCTGGTGGCCTCCGTCGAGGCGGGCCTCTCCCTCGACGCCGCCGTGGGCCGGGTCACCGACGAGCTGGCCCGCCGCTATCCGCGCCTGACCATCCACCTGCGCATGCTGACCCTGGAACTCCGCGCCGGCAAATCTCGCAAGGAGGCCTGGACCGCCTTCGCCGACCGCCTGGGCATCGACGACGCGCGCGCCTTCGCCACCATGCTGCGCCAGGCCGAGGACATGGGCACCAGCCTGGGGGAGACCCTGTCGGTCTTCTCCCAGGACATGCGCCAGAAGCGGATGCTGCGGGCCGAGGAAAAGGCTCTGGCCCTGCCGGTGAAGCTCACCGTCCCCCTGATCCTGTTCATCTTCCCCTGCCTGCTGGGGGTGCTGCTGCTCCCCGCCGCCTTCCGGCTGACCCAGGTCTTCAACTAGGCACAGGAACCTTGGCCGCCTCGTCCAGCAGCCAGTCCCGGAACGCCGAGGCCGCCGGCCGGGCAGGTCCCGGCGGCAGGATCAGGTAGAACTGGGCGGGCGTCCGCACGAAACCCACCGGAGCCGCCAGCCGCCCCGCCTCGATGTCCGCTGCCACATAGACGAAGGGGCTGAGCCCCACGCCCAGGCCGGCCACCGCCGCCTCCAGCATGTAGAACAGGTGCTCGAACTCCCGGTTCTGCGCCGCCTCGGGCAACGAGAGCCCGGTGTGGCTTTCCCACTCCGACCAGGCCTGCAGGTGGGGCCGGGTGTGCAGTCGCGGCAGGCTGGCGAAGGCCTTTACCCCAGGCGTGGCGCCGGTCAGCTGCGGCGCGGCTACCGGGCCATGGAAATTGTCGAGAAAGGCGATGGCCTCTCCGCCGTGGGCCGGCACGTGCTCGGTCAGCCGGATGGCGGCGTCATAGCGCTCGCGGGCGAAATCAGCCGGCGCGAAGCTCTCGGTCACCCGCACCCGCAGGCCCGGATGCCGGTCATGGAACGACCCGAGCCGCGGGATCAGCCACCGCATGGCGAAGGTGCCCAGGCAGGACAGGTGCAGCTCGGTGTCAGCCGCCGACCTCAGGTCCGCCAGGGTCCGCTCAACCCGGTCAAAGGCCCCCGACAGCGACGCCGCCAGCCGCTCGCCGGCGTCGGTCAGCTTCAGCCGGTGCCGCGGCCCTTCGGTGAGCGCCAGGCCCACCGACTCCTCCAGGCTGCGGATCTGCCGGCTGATCGCACCGTGGGTGACGCACAGCTCATCGGCCGCCGTGGTCATCTTGCCCAGCCGCGCGAACGCCTCGAAGGCGCGCAGGGCGGTCAGGGGCGGAAGCGAACGTCGTGTCATCGCCAGCTCTGTGATCTCAGCTCACAAGAATAGCACCGTTATATCGTTTGTTGCGATGCATCAATTTCTCCCATCTTCGCGCGAGGTCACCGACCGAGGGACAAGCTGATGAGCGACACCGCCACATTCGATTGGGCCCCGGCGCCCCGCGCCCCTTTCCGGCCGGCCACGCCTGAGCGCCCCGAGGACTGGCTGCCGGTGTGGCGGATCTTCGTGGACAAGGAGGCTCAGAACGCTCTCAACGGCTGGCCGAAACAGGCCTTCGACGACCACTACAAGGCCCGCAGGGTCCTCACCCTGAACTACCACTTCATCAGCGACCCGGCCGCCATCCAGCACGTCCTGATGGACAAGCTCGGCAATTATCAGAAGCCCCCGCTGGTGAATAAGATGCTCAGCGTCGCCCTGGGTCAGGGCCTGCTCACCACCGACGGGGAGGCCTGGCGCGAGCAGAGGCGGATGATGGCCCCGGTCTTCACCCCGCACATGGTCACCGAGTTCACCCCGACCTTCGTCCGCATCGCCCAGCAGACCGGCGACCGCTGGGCCACCGGCGACAGTGACGTCGTCGACGTGGCGGCCGAAAGCCTGCGCACCACCTTCGACATCATCAACGCCACCCTCTTCTCGTCAGCCGCCGGCTTCACGGCGCAGGAGGCGTCCGGCCACATGGCCGCGGTGATGAAGGCCCTGACCCAGTACCGCCTGGGCCCGATCATCGGCATGCCCTGGCTCGACCAGAATCCGGTCCAGTGGCGGGGCGCAGCGGGCCGCCGCTTCATCATCGACCGGCTGGCGGAGTTCATCGCCCGGCGGCAGGCCGACCCCGCCCCGCCCCAGGACTTCATGACCCGGGTGATCGACGCCTTCAGCGCCACCCATCCGCCCAAGGAGGCCGCCAGGCTGGCCCTCGACAACGCCGTCACCTTCCTGGGGGCCGGCCACGAGACCACCGCCAACGCCCTGACCTGGGCCCTCTACCTGCTCAGTCGCGACCGTCAGGCCCAGGAATGGGCCGGCGAGGAGGCGCGCGCCGCCTGGGACACCGGGGGAACCCCCGAGGAGGTCCTGACCCGCCTGCCCTATCTGAAGATGGTCTGGGAGGAGACCCTGCGCCTCTACCCACCGGCCGTGCGCATCGACCGCGAGGCCCTGGTCGACGACGAGCTCTGCGGCCACCGGGTGCGCAAGGGCGACCAGGTTTCGATCTGGCCCTGGATCGTCCACCGCCACCGCCGGCTGTGGAACGACCCCGACGCCTTCAATCCGGAGAACTTCCACCCGGAGGCCAAGGCCGCGCACCACCGCTTCCAGTACATCCCCTTCGGCGCCGGGCCGCGGGTCTGCATCGGAGCGGCCTTCGCCCAGGCCGAGGGCCTGCTGGTGCTCTCCCACTGGCTGGCCCGGTTCCGCTTCCGCCCTGTCGCCGGCCACACCGTCGAACCCACCGGCGACATCGCCATCCGCCCGAAGAGCGGCCTGCCGCTGATCGTGGAGCAGGTGTAGGCGTCCCGCCCCGTGTGGCGCAGCAACCCGCTAGATATCGGCCCTGAAACAACAAACTCCGCTGTTCTCCGGGTTTGGTCCTAGTCCTTTCCGCCGCTGGCGCGTTAAGGACATCGGCGATGCTGAAAACACCTTCTCCTCCTGTGGGCGTCTCCGAGACGCGCGTCCGCTCCGGGACGCTCGATCAGCCGCCGCTGCGCATCGCCTTCCTCTCCTATCGCTCCGATCCGCGTGTGGGCGGACAGGGCGTCTATCTCAGCCAGGCCGCCGCGGCCCTCGCGCGACGAGGCCACCAGGTGGATATCCTGTCAGGCCCGCCCTACCCCGATGTGCCCGAGGGCGTGCGCCTGATCACCCTGCCGTCGCTGGACCTCTACAATCAGCCGCACAACGGCCACCGCGCCCTGCGCTGGAAACACCTGCTAAGCTGGACCGACACCGCCGAATATGTTGGCCACTGGGCCGGCAAGTTCATGGAACCCTGGACCTTCGGACGCCGCGCGGCGAAGTACCTGCGCGCCCACCGCCGCGACTATGACGTGGTGCTGGACAACCAGTCCCTGTCTTCAGGCCTGCTGGCCATCGAGCGAACCGGCCTGCCCGTGGTCGGGGTCATTCACCACCCGATCCGCCGCGACCTGGAACTGGCGCTCGCCGCCGAGCCCCAGTGGGGCATGCGCCTCCTGACCCGCCAGTGGTACTCGTTCCTGAAGATGCAGGAGAAGGTCGCCCCGCGCCTGGCCGAAGTGATCCTGGTCTCCGAGGCGGCCGCCGCCGACGTGGCCGCCTGCCTGAAGGTCGACCGTCGGGCCATGACCGTGATCCACCTGGGCATCGACCAGGAAACCTTCAAACCTCAGCCCGACATCCGCCGCCGCGACAATCGCCTGCTCACCACCGCCAGCGCCGACGTGCCGCTGAAGGGTCTGAAGCACCTGATCGAGGCCTATTCCAGCCTGCTGGAGCGTTACCCGCGTCTCGAACTGGTGGTCATCGGCAAGCTGCGCGAGGGCCCGACCGCCGAGCTGCTGGACGACCTCAACCTGCTGGACCGGGTCAGCTTCATCCACGATCTCAGCAATGACGAGATGGCCGAGCAGTACGCCCGGGCCACCATCTGCGTGACCCCGTCCCTCTACGAAGGCTTCGGCCTGCCCGCCGCCGAGGCCATGAGCTGCGGCGCCCCCGTGGTGGTCACCGATGGCGGCTCCCTGCCCGAGGTCGTCGGCGACGCCGGCGTCGTCGTGCCCAAGGGCGACAGCGCCGCGCTGGCCCGCGCCATCGCCGCCCTGCTGGATGATCCGGCCCGCCGCGCCGACCTGGGCGCCGCCGCCCGCCAGCGCGCCCGCAAGGCCTTCTCCTGGGACCGCGCCGCCGAAACCTATGAAGCGGTCCTGCGCCGCGCCATCGCCCGCAAATGCTGACCGTCCGGCTGGAGACCCTGGGCCTCAAGGCCGGTGACTGGGTGCTGGACCTTGGCTGCGGCGAGGGACGTCACGTCCACGGCGTCCATATGATCCCGGGCGTCAATGTCGTGGGCCTGGATCTCGATATCCCCAGCCTGGTGAAGGCCCGCGACGGCCTCGACCACCTTCCGCCGGTGGCGGCCGAGGGGGCGACATCCTTCCTGTCCGGCGACGCCTACCGCCTGCCCTTCGCCGACGACGCCTTCGACGTGGTGATCTGTTCCGAGGTGCTGGAGCATCTGCACGAGTACGACCGGGCCCTGGCCGAAATCCGCCGCGTGTTGAAGCCCGGCGGCCGCTTCGTCCCCACCGTGCCCCGCGCCTGGCCCGAGCGCATCTGCTGGGCCCTGGCGCCCGGCAAGGACGGCTATGCCGACCAGCCCGGCGGCCACGTCCGCATCTTCCACGAGCCCGATCTGCGCAAATCCATCAGCGCGCTGGGCTTTTCCTATCGCGGCAAGCACTACGCCCACGCCCTGCACTCGCCCTACTGGTGGCTGAAGTGCGCCTTCTGGGACCGCCGCGACGACCATCCGCTGGTGAAGCTCTACCACCGCTTCCTGGTCTGGGACCTGATGGACCGCCCCGCCCTCACCCGCGTGCTGGAGGCGATCGCCAACCCCTTGGCGGGCAAGAGCGTGGCGCTCTACTTCCGTAAGGCGCCCGCATGAGCCTGGCCTTTGACCGCGTCGGCGGCCCGCTCGCGCCCTTCACCGGCGCCCTGGACGTCATCCTGGCGCAACAGACGCGTAACGGCGCCATCCCCTGGTTCGACAAGGGCCCGTGGGACCCCTGGAACCACGCCGAATGCCTGATGGCCCTGGGGGCCATGGGCGAGTTCGAGGCGGCTGATCGCGGGTTCGAATACCTGGCCTGGTCTCAAGAGACCTCGGGCGCCTGGCTGGGCGAATACGGCAACACCCTGCCCATGGCCGACCGCCTGCACATGGCCCGCACGCCGGCGGCCGCCTTCCGGGACTCCAACTTCGCGGCCTATCCCGCCGTGGCCCTGTGGCACCGCTACCGGCTCGACAACGACCTGACCTTCGCCCGCCGCTACTGGCCGATGGTGAAGTCAGCCATCGATTTCGTCCTGACCCTGCAGCACCCGGAGGGCGATATCTCCTGGAGCCAGGAAGCCTTCGGCACCGGCGCCGACGACGCGGTCCTGGCCGGCAACGCCTCGATCTTCAAGAGCCTCGACTGCGGCCTTAAGCTGGCCGACCTGCTGGGCGAACCCCAGCCTGCCTGGCGCCTGGCCAAGGACCGGCTCAGCTGCGCCATCCGCAACGCCCCACACCGCTTCGACCGGCTGCAGGACCGTTCCGACTTCGCCATGGACTGGTACTATCCGGCCCTGGCCGGGGTGCTGTCGCCGGGCGCGTCCTTCGCCCGCCTGGAGGCCCGCGCCCCGCGCTTCGCCGTCCTGGGCCGCGGCTGCCGCTGCGTGGCCAGCGAGCCCTGGGTGACGGTGGCGGAGTCCTGCGAACTGGCCCTGGCGCTGCTGGGCCTCGGCGCCCGGGCCGCCGCCTGCGCCCTGCTGGACGCCCAGCTCAATCACCGCGACGGGGACGGCGCCTTCTGGATGGGCTGGCAGTTCGCCGAACAGATCGTCTGGCCCCGCGAACGCCCCACCTGGACCCAGGCTGCGGCCATCCTCGCCTTCGACGCCCGGCTGGGCGCCTCGGCGGCGTCGGACGTGCTGATCTCGCGGCAATAATCCCCCGCTCATCCCGGCGACCGCGAAGCGGAGGCGCGAAGCAGTCAAGGCCGGGACCCAGATACATCCACCGCATTCCGAATTTTTGCCCCAGGTCGCGACTCACGACCTGAATCCCGGCCTTCGCCGGGACGAGCGGTGGAGGGGCGTCACACCCTTCTGAGAATCCGCAAGCTCTTCACCGCCGCCACCTCTTCATAGAGGTCCGACGCCAGCGCCCGCTGGTAGATCTCGAACGGCGGCCGGCCGCCGTCAGCGGGATCTGGAAACACGTCGTGGATCGCCAGCGTCCCGCCCGCCATCAGGTGCGGCGTCCAGTGGCGCCAGTCCCCGAGCGCGTGCTCCATGGTGTGGCCGCCGTCGATGAACAGGAAGCTGAGCGGCGTCGCCCAGGCCTTGGCGATGAGGGCCGAGCGGCCCACCACCGGGAACACCACATCCTCCAGCCCCGCGCGGCGCAAGGTCGTGCGCAGGAACGGCAGGGTGTCAATGGCGTTCGCCGCGTCATCCCACAGCTCGGCGTCGTGATACTCCCAACCCGGCTGGTTCTCCTCCGAGCCCCGATGGTGATCGACCGAGAACAGCACCCCGCCCGCCGCCTGGCACGCTGTTCCGAGATAGACCGCCGACTTGCCGCAATAGGCGCCGATCTCCAGGCACGGTCCGCTCGGCGCGCAGGCCAGGGCCGCCTCGTAGAGGGCCGCGCCCTCGGCGGGGTCCATGAAGCCTTTGACGCTGTCGATATCGATGGGGAGTTTCATGGCGCTCTCCTAGCAGAGGGCGCCGTCGTGGCGTAACAGTCGTAGCAGGTTTTCGAAGGTCCCCCATGCGCCCCATCCTGCTGACCGCCCTCCTCGCCTTCCCCCTGCTCACCGCCGCCGCCAAGCCGCAGCCCGAGCTGGTCCAGATCGCCAAGGGGGTCCAGCAGTCGCGTCTCCACGCCACGGTGGCCAAGCTGGTCAGCTTCGGCACCCGCCACACCCTGTCGGACCGCACCTCCGCCACGCGCGGGATCGGGGCCGCCGAGCGCTGGACCGCCGCCGAGTTCGAGGCGATCTCGAAAGAGTGCGGCGGCTGCCTGACGGTGGCCGTCCCCAAGCAGACCTTCACCGGCCGCCGCGTGCCCAACCCCACCGAGATCGGCGCCATCCTCGCCATCCAGAAGGGGACCACCGATCCGGATCGGGTGATCGTCATCTCCGGCCATATCGACAGCCGGGTCAGCGACGTCATGGACGCCACCTCCGACGCGCCGGGCGCCAATGACGATGGCTCAGGCGTGGCCGCCGTGATCGAGGCCGCCCGCGTGCTGTCGAAGCACAAGTTCCCCGCCACCCTGGTCTTCGCGGTGCTGGAGGGGGAGGAACAGGGCCTCTACGGCGGCAAGGTGCTGGCCGCCTACGCCAAGGCGCAGGGCTGGCGGGTCGAGGCCGACCTGAACAACGACATCATCGGCAACACCCGGGGCGCCAGCGGCGTCCACAACGACCGCCAGGTCCGCGTCTTCTCAGAGGGCACCAAGGCGGTCGAGACCCAGGAACAGGCCAACAGCCGCCGCTACAACGGCGGCGAGGTGGACTCGCCGTCGCGCAACCTCGCCCGCTTCGCCGACGTCCTGGCCGACACCTATCTGAAGAACCTCGACGTGGTGATGGTCTACCGCACCGACCGCTATGGCCGCGGCGGCGACCAGGTGGAGATGCTCAACGCCGGCATCCCCGCCATCCGCGTCACCGAGGCCGCCGAGCACTATGACCGCCAGCACCAGGACCTGCGCACCGAGAACGGCCGAGTCTATGGCGACACCATAGAGGGTGTGGACTTCCCCTATCTGGCCAAGGTCACTCGGTTGAACGTGATCATGATGGCGGCGCTCGCCCGCGCGCCGGCCCCGCCCGAGGGCGTGAAGATCGAGGGCGCGGTCTCGCCCGACACCAAACTCTCCTGGACCGCCAGCCCCGGCGCGGCGCGCTACCGGGTCCACTGGCGCGAGACCACGGCCCCGCGCTGGCAGCACGCCAAGGACACCACGGCCACGGCGGAAACCCTGAAGAATGTCGTCATCGACGACTGGTTCTTCGGAGTCTCGGCCATCTCCGCCGACGGCTACGAGAGCCCGGTGGTGTTCCCCGGCGCCGCCGGATCCTTCAGCGTCACCAAGTAGCTGGAGCGTGACAGTGGATGCCGGTTCGGGCGTCCGTCTCGCGACTAAGCAAGAATCGTAGGGCCGTCAGGCTCTACGGCGCGTAGCTCGACCGCGCCTTGACGCCCCAATGGCCGTCTTCGCGCGTGATCACATAGATGGAATCGAACCCGCCGATCACGCTGCCATCCTTGCGGAAGCGGCTGAAGCGGGTGTCGATATGCACCTTGTCGGCGCCCGCGTGGATCACCTCGCGCCGTTCCCAGGCCGAGTGATCCCACTCCGCCAGGGCGCCCTTGTCGAACATGCCCGGCTTGTGGTCGCCCGCCTGCAGGATCACCAGGGTCCCTGAGGCCAGCCTCACGCTGGGGAAGTTGAAGGTGGCGTCCCAGCGCGCCACGTCGCGGGCGTTGAACCCGGCCATGAACTCGTCCAGCACGCCCTGCGCGGCGGCGATCTCGGCGGTGAAGTCAGCCATCGTCTTCTCCCTCTTTGCTGCTAGCATCGCCCTGAAATCCAGGGAGGCAAGCATGAACCGGTTGATCCTCGCCGGCGCCGCGGCGCTCGTCGCCACGGGCGCACTCACCACCACGGCGGTCGTGGCCAAGGAGAAGTCCAAGACCACCTTCTTCATCACCAGCGTGGGCCCCGGCAAGGGCGGCGACCTGGGCGGGCTGAAGGGTGCGGACGCCTGGTGCCAGAAGCTGGCCACTGACGCCGGAATCGGCGACCACACCTGGCGCGCCTACCTCTCGGCCACCGACGCCAAGGGCAAGGCGATCCACGCCCGCGACCGCATCGGCAAGGGCCCCTGGTTCAACGCCAAGGGCGTTCAGATCGCCTCCAGCCTCGATGACCTGCACAGCGAGGCGGCGCTTACCAGCAAGGCCAATTCCCTCGACGAGAAGGGCAACCCCGTCAAAGGCCGCGGCGACAGCCCCAACCAGCATGACATCATGACCGGCTCGCTGACCGACGGCCGCATGGCGCCGCCGGTGGCCTCGCCCCTGCCCGCCAACGCGCCCGCCGGAACCCCGGCCCCGGTCGCCCCGCCGAACCTGACCTGCAACAACTGGACGTCCTCGGGCGAGAGCCGGACCATGGTCGGCCACCACGACCGCATCGGCGGCGGCCAGAACCCCACCTCCTGGAACTCCGCCCACCAGACCCGCAGCTGTTCGCAGCCCGACCTGGTGTCGACGGGCGGCGCGGGCCTCTTCTACTGCTTCGCCGCTAAGTAGGCGGAAGGCTCGAGAGGAAGGCCTTCAAGTCAGCCACGGACCGGTCGGGGACCTGCTCCATCGGCACGTGGCCGACGCCGGGATAGGTGATCAGTTTCGCCCCCGGGATGGCGCTGGCCAGCCCCCGTCCGGCGGCCACGTCGATCACCGTGTCGGCCTCGCCGTGCATCACCAGGGTCGGGGTCTTGATGGTGGCGAAGACCGACCGGTCGACCCTCCGCTGCGGCCCGTCGCGGCCCGACGTCAGGATCGCGCGGTGACCCGGCGCGAGCGCCAGCTCCACGTAACGGTCGACCACGGCCGGCGTGACGACGGTCTCGTCCACATAGGCCGACTTCAGCCCCCGCGTGGCCAGCGGCCGGGGGTTGATGTTGCGCAGCAGGGCGCGGCCCGCCGGATTGCCCAGCAGCTTGAACACCACCGGCGGCTTCTCATTCCCCTTGTCCTCGCGCGGCCAGCCGGCGGCGTCCACCAGCACCAGCCCGTTCAGGCGCTCGGGATGGGCCAGCGCATAGGCCCAGGAGACCCCGCCCCCCATGGAGTTTCCGACGATCACGAACCGGTCGGCCTTCAGACGCCGCGTCAGTTCGTCCACCACCGCCACATTGGTCGCCTGGGCCGCCACATAGCCCTCTGGCGCCCGCGTCAGTCCGTGGCCGGGCAGGTCCAGGCTGATGACCCGGTAGTCGGGCGCCAGTCGCGTCACCCACGGCTCCCAGGTGTGAAGCGAGGCCGCGAACCCATGCACCAGCACCACGGCCGGCCCATCGGCCCTGCCCTGGTCGCGGTAGTGGATGCGCAGCTCGCCGGGCAGGTCCATGTAGTGCGAGGCTGGCCCGCCATACTTGGCCTCCAGCACCGGATAGGGGATGTCCTTGGCGGTCAGGGCGCATCCGGCCAGGGTCAGGCCCGCCGCGACCACCACCAGTATTCCGACGACCCACTTCATGCCTGCCTCTCCGTTTCGGGCAGCAGGCCAGATTGACCTTTGGTCAGGTCAACGCCCCTAGAGCGCGTCAGGGTTAAGTGGACGCCGGTTAACCCGTCCGACGCGCTCTATCTCTTTGGATTAGAGCCTTTTTGAACGGGTCAGATGATTCCATCTGACCCCAAAAGGCTCTAGCCGCACTTCACCTCTTTCACGATGCCGGTCTGGGCGTCGTAGTAGAAGTTCAGCCGCCGAGGGCTGTAGTCCATGGTCACCGGGCAGGTGGTGCAGGCCACCCGCTGCAGGGCCGGCAGCACCGGGATCGGAATCTCGCTGCGCGGACGCCCGACATACTTCTGCGCCTCGGCCGCCCCGCACTGGTCGGCGGGCGGCGGCGGGGGCGGCGGCGGACGATAGGACGGCGGCGGCGGCGACGGGGCCGGCGCGTCGCTGGCGCAGGCGCTCATCAGCAGCAGCGCGGCGGCGCCCGCCAGGATCTTGATCTTCATGCCTGTTTCTCCCAACCGCGAGCCTGCTGCTTCCAGTACGACGCCGGCAGGCCCTTGGCCTTCACCGACTTCCATTGGCGGCGCGCCGTGGCCAGGGCCTCCTCGTCGCCGCCGTCGAACAAGACCACGCACCGGGTATAGTCGCCAAGCTCGCCCGGTTCGGCGCCGTCCACCAGGAACAGGGCGTCGGCCGCGTTCAGGTTCTCGTCGCTGGTGGTGAGCAGGATCGGCTGCCGCGCCGCACCCGGCTCATCGGCGGGCGCATGGGGCAGGAAGCTCTCGTCGCGATAGGCCCACAGCCAGCCGTCCAGATGCTCCACCCGCTGCGGACCCGTCGCGCGCACGATGGCCTTCCACCCCCGCGCCAGGGTCTTTTCCAGCAGCTCGGGCAGGGCCTGGTCCAGGCTCGTGCGCTCCAGGTGATAGAACCAGACCTCGCAGGGATCAGCCATGGTCGCCCCGCACTAGGTTCACCAGGGCGCTCGCCACCTCGTCGGCATGGGTCATCATGGCCAGATGATGCCGCGCCAGCCGCAGGGTGGGAATACCCTGCTCGCGGGCGACCCGCGCCTCGTCCTCATAGGCCTTGGAGAGCCGCAGATAGGCCCAGCCGATGTCACCGGGCAGATCGATCTCCGGCGCGGTCTCTTCCAGATAGGCCACCGGCGTCGGGGTCAGTTCGGAAATGAAGCGCTCCCGCGTCTCGCCCTCCGGCAGGGTCGCCGCCAGGGCGCCGGGCGGGAACCACTGATCCCAGGCCGGAACCTCCCCGTCCGTCACCTTGGCCCGCAGCGAGTCGCCAAGCACCGGAGAGGCGGTCTCGAACCAGGTCCGTCCCGGATGCGGCAGGATGGCGTCCACGAAGATCACCTGGCTCACCCCGCCCTTCGCCGCCGCCACCACGGAGGCCGCCAGCGACCCCGCGCCGGAGTGGACCACCAGCACGACGGGATGCATCTGGGCGATCTGCTCGGCCACCCTGGCCGCCAGGGCCGGATAGTAGGGCGGCTCGGCCGCGCCCCAGGCCGGCAGCCTCGGCGCCGCGGCCCAGATTCCCCGCGCCGCGAAGTCCCCCACCACGGCCCGCCAGCAGCTCGCGCCCACCAGCGGGCTATGCAGCAGCGCGAACCGCACGGCGGGTGATCAGCCTTCGTACTTGTCCGCCACCATGCGGTTCAGCAGCCGCACGCCGAAGCCTGTCGCGCCGTCGGGGATGGTGGGGATCGTGGACGGCTTCTTCCAGGCGGTGCCGGCGATGTCCAGGTGGGCCCATGGCACGCCGTTGACGAAGCGCTGGATGAACATGGCCGCGGTGATGGAGCCGCCGGCCCGGCCGCCGGTGTTCTTCATGTCGGCGATCACCGAGTCGATGTTCTTGTCGTAGTGGGCGGGCAGCGGCATGCGCCACAGCGGCTCGGCCTCCCCCTCCGACGCCGCCATCAGGTTGGCGGCCAGTTCGTCATTGTTGCTGAACAGGCCCCCGACGTCGTCGCCGAGCGCGATGATGATCGCCCCGGTCAGGGTGGCCAGGTCGACCATGAACTTCGGCTTGAACCGCTGCTGGCAATACCAGACGGCGTCGGCCAGCACGAGGCGGCCCTCGGCGTCGGTGTTGATGATCTCGATGGTCTGGCCCGACATGGAGGTCACCACGTCGCCCGGTCGCTGGGCGTTGCCGTCCGGCATGTTCTCCACCAGGCCCAGGATGCCCACCGCGTTGACCTTGGCCTTGCGCGCGGCCAGCACGTGCATGAGCCCCGACACAGCGGCCGCGCCGCCCATGTCGGTCTTCATGTGCTCCATGTTGTCGGCGGGCTTGATGCTGATGCCGCCGGTGTCGAAGCAGACCCCCTTGCCGATGAAGGCGACGGGCTGGGCGTTCTTGTCGGCCGCGCCGTTCCACTTGAGGATGGCGAGCTGGCTCTCGCGCACGCTCCCCTGCCCGACCCCCAGCAGCGAGCCCATGCCGAGCTTGGCCATCTCGGCCTCGCCCAGGATCTCGACCTCCAGGCCCAGCTCCTCCAGCTGCTTCACCCGCTTGGCGAATTCGGCGGGATAGAGGACGTTCGGCGGCTCGGAGACCAGGTCGCGGGCGAAGGCGATGGCGTCGGCCAGCGCCGCCAGGTCGGCGAAGGCCTGGATGGCGCCGTCCACGTCGGTGGTGACGATCTCGGCCCGGGTGAGCGAGGGCTTCTTCTCGGCGGCTTCCTTGGTGCGGTACTGGTCGAACCGGTAGGCGGCCAGGCGCACGCCGAAGGCGGCCTTGGCCGCCTGGGCCGCATCACCCGCCAGCTGCACCCGCAGCGTGGTCAGACCCGAGGTCTTCAAGGCGCCATAGGCGCTCGCCGCGGCGTTCTCCGCGCCCAGGCCGTCGAACCCGTCGGCCTTGCCGGCGCCCACCAGCAGCACCCGGGCGGCGGCGGAGCCGGCCGGCGCGATCAGGTCCAGGGTCTGGCCCTTGG